>NZ_RYDO01000005.1:0-203681 GCF_003984855.1 Flavobacterium sp. GSP6 | reverse complement strand
TGAAGAATTTAACAATCAAATTAATTACAAAAATGTAGCTTAACTTAATGTGCAGTTTTTATTTGCATATCCACAGTTGATTACTATATGAATTTTTCTCATTTTTAGGGTATTTATCTATTACTTTGTTCCACGTATCCCGGTAGCGCGAAGGAATTAATAAATCAATCATGTTCTTTCCTAACACTTCCTCTTTTTTCCAGCCAAAAACAGTTTCGGCTTGTAGATTCCAAAAAGTTATTTTCTTGGAGCTATTGATAGTTACAATTGAATTTGGAGAAGAATTCATTATAAAACGGTTATACTCCTCGCTTTGTGTTAGCAACTCTTTTGCTTTTTTTTGTTCAGTTATATCACGGGCAATTGCGTAAATTTTTCCGGTGACAGGATTGGGAGTTGCGTGCCAATCGAACCACAAATAATTTCCATCTTTTTTGCGATACCTGTTCTCAAAATTTATAGTTTTAACATCTCTTTGCAGTTTCTTAATTTCTTTTAGGGTTAAATCAATATCATCAGGATGTACGAAACTCAGAAATTGACTTTCGAGCAATTCTCTTTCGCTATAACCTAATGCCTTTTCAAAATTTGAATTAATGACTTCAAAATAACCCTCCACATTTGCAATACAAGAAAAGTTAGCTGTGTTGTAAAAAAAATGTTTGTATTCCGTTAGTTTTTCTTCTGCTTTTTTTCGTTCGCTAATATCACGTCCAACTGCGTAAAGTTCTCCTGTTATTTCATCAGAAATAGCATTCCAGCTTATTGACGGGTAATCGCTATTTTTTGTTATAAACCGATTTTCGAAGTTTATCGTTTTTTCTCCTGTTGCTAATTTTTTAATTTCATTAAAAGTGGTAGTAACATCATCAGGGTGAATGAAGTCATAAAACGGTTTTGCAAGCAATTCTTCTATTGTCCAACCTAAAGTTAATGTAAATGCAGGGTTCAGTTTTTTGAAATATCCATCAGTACCAGCCACGCATATCAGATCCATTGAAAGGTTGAACATTTTTTCTAATTTATCCTTTTCAGCATTTTTTTTTCTAGATACAATTTGCGAAACTACTTCATTAGCCAAGAGTGTCAATACCCGCTTTTGGTCGGCAGTTAATTTTCTAGCTTTTCTATCAATTACACAAAGAGAACCAAGCGCATAGCCATCGGGATCAATTAATGGATACCCGGCATAGAATCGGATATTGGGTTGGTCTGTTACTAAAGGGTTGCTTAAAAAACGGTCATCCTTTGTTGCATCCTCAATTTCAAAAAGGGATTCACCATTAATTGTATATTGGCAAAAGGAAATATCTCTAGGTGTTTCGGGTGTCTCTAAACCAATTTTAGATTTAAACCACTGCCTGTCCTTATCAATTAAAGTAATTAATGCAATGGGAACTCCGCATATTATCGATGCTAATTGTGTGAGACGATCAAATTCTTCTTCTGGTAAAGTATCAAGAATATTGTATTGAGCCAAAGCATCTAAACGAGACACTTCATTTTGTGGTATCGGGAGATTTTTATTCATCATATTTAAAAGAAGTTGAATGATTACGTTTATTTGGCATTCTCAGAAGATTGAATTAAATTATAAATGGTTGATTTTCCAATAGCTAGCTTTTTTGCTGTTTTTAACACATCATTATTGTTTTTTTTTAAATAATGAGCTATAATTTCGGCAGTATATTCTTTTAAAGTTTTTTCTACAGATAGGAAAAAATCGGTGTTATGGATACTGTTGAAAGTAAGGTCATCCGGCAAAATCTTGTTGTTTTCACACATTACACACGCTAAATCGATAACCGCTTTTAATTCTCGAATGTTTCCGGGAAAGGGGTATCTTAGTAGTGTATCTTTAGCTTCTTTTGATAAGAATATAGGTTTCATCTTATTGTCTTTTGTAAATAAGTCAATAAAATATTTGGCTAATAACAACGTGTCATTTCCTCGTTCTCTTAGTGGTGGCAACTCTATGGGTAAACCAATAATTCTATAATATAAATCTTCTCTAAAAGTTCCATTTTTTACTTCTTGAGCCAAATCTTTGTGGGTAGCAATTATCAATCGAGCATCAAATTTTATTTTAGTAGTTCCGCCTAAACGAACCACTTCTCTTTCTTGCAAAACTCTTAGTAATTTACTTTGAAGATTCAAATCTAATTCGGCAATTTCATCCAGAAAGATTGTTCCTCCGTTCGCTTGTTCAAATTTTCCAATATTTCTGGTATTGGCTCCCGTAAAAGCTCCTGCTTCGTGACCAAAAAATTCACTTTCCATTAATTCTTTAGGTATTGCAGCCATATTTATGGCGATAAATGGCTTATTTTTCCTTTCTGAATTATAGTGAATAGCTTTGGCAACAACTTCTTTTCCTGTTCCGGTTTTTCCAGTTATTGAGACATTGATATTCGTATTAATAGCTTTATTTACTTTATTAAAAATTTTTTTTATGGCATCACTTTGCCCAATTATCGTTTTTTCGAAACTGTATTTTTGTTCTAATTGTTCTTTTAATTCTTCTACTTCGTTTACTAATAGAAGATTTTCTCTAATTTTAATGATTGCATTCCAAAGCAAGCCTTTTGTGTGTTCGCTTTTAACAATGTAATCTTTGGCACCCGATTTTAAAAAGTCGACAGCAACCTCAATATCATCTTGACCGCTTATGATAATAATTGGGATTTTGTTATTTGTTTCCTGAATCTTTTTTAGCAGTTTATCCCCTGTAATGTCAGGTAAACCAAAATCTAAACATATAATATCTGGCTTTAGATATAAATTACTGATACACTCTTTTCCGGTTTTAAAAAGATGTATATCAAAATCAGGATTTAGCTTCAAATGGTATTTTAAAGCTTCTCCAAAAAAAGGATCGTCTTCAATTAAGAAAATTTTTAAGGAGGTCATTGGGTATTTGTGTTTTGATAAGTTGGGATTTGGTTTACGTCAAAATTACAAAAAAAATAAAATTAAAATATTTTTTCAGTTTTTAATTGTAAAGTTTTAATTTAAATCTAAATATGGTTGTCCGTTACTTTATCCAAACTACATTTTACAAATGAAATTTAGCTCTTTTGTCATTTCGACCAAAGGGAGAAATCACATAACGAGAGCAACTGATGTGATTTCTCCTTCGTCGAAATGACAAAATAAAACGCAATGGAATTAGTAACGGATAGTCATAAATCCAGAAAAGGCGCTATTTTACGAATTGCGCCTTTTTAATGTAGGAGTTCAAGTCTTATAATCTGTCTTTTATTATAATTTTTTTGATATAATTTTATCATCTGAAATTTGCCAAAGACGGTTTAGTGAATACTCGTGTAGACAACTTTTATGAAGTATGTGGTCAAGCACAAAAATCTATTCATTGGAAACATAAAAAAGGAAAGGAATTCTTTGAACATCTTTTACGTAGACTAATAAAAACAAGAAGTGGTGAGGAAAGAAGTCGTTTAGAAAAAGGAACTAAACCTGATTTAGAAAGATTATTGACAATAGCTAAGAATAGTAAACCAATGAATTTTGAAGTTTTTATAGTTCAACCGAGCTTATCCATAACGAATACATCTCAAAGTATCTTAACATTACTTGGGGTAACCGAAAATTATTTAAAGGAAGTCGGAGACATTAACCTGAAAGTAATAGTAAACAAATAAACTATTATATTTTATATACTTATTTCAAGCTATCCCAAACTGTAGCGGTATCTTTTTAAACAGTAACACTTCTTTCGGATGAATATAAAGCCACTCTTTGTCATTACTTTATTATCATAACAAATAAGAAATAAAAAACAAATGTTTGCTATTTAAAACATAAAGGCTATTTTTGTTCAGAATAACGAACATTTTAAAAAATGGCAACGAAAAAACAGACCGTATTCCCAAAGTATGACAAGATATTGGAGCAAATGGGAGAAAACATAAAAATGGCTCGTAAAAGAAGAAAACTCACTATGATACAAGTCGCGGAGAGAGCCGACATTTCAAGATCCACATTACACCTAATCGAGTTAGGAAACACAAGTGTGGCAATGGGTGCTTATTTCAATGTACTCAGAGTATTAGGCCTTCAGGACGATTTCCTAAAACTAGCTTCAGACGATGAACTCGGAAGAAAACTCCAAGACCTCGAACTTCTAAAATAAAACCACTCTACTTAACTCGCACTAAAATTCCCCTCCTTTGGAGGGGTGCCCAAAGGGCGGGGTGGTAAATTAATAATATAAAATGGCAACTAACAAAACCGACATATACGTTTACGCACATTTGCAATATTTGATTTTAAGAGGAGGACTGCCAGTGGCAGTCTGGTATAATCTCAATTTAACAATATAAGATGTCTATAAAAACTGAAATATACGTATATGCACATTGGAAGGGTTTACCTGAACCCAAGATAATTGGCATCTTATCAGCACAACAAGCTAAAGGCAAAAAAGCATTCAGCTTTGAATATAATAAAGACTGGATAAAATCGGAACAAAAATTCCTGTTAGACCCGGACATTCAATTATATGGTGGACCACAATACCCAAACAAAAAAGAAAACTTCGGAATCTTTTTGGACAGTATGCCCGACACTTGGGGAAGAACACTGATGAAGCGGAGAGCGGCGCAATGGGCAAAAGAAGAAGGAGAAAAAGCACCAACACTCTATGATATTGATTTTCTGTTAGGTGTTTACGATGAAAGTCGTATGGGAGCATTACGCTTCAAAATAAATCCGGAAGGAGATTTCTTAGACAACAACAAAACAGCTTCAACACCGCCTTGGTCATCCATTCGCGAACTACAAAATGCAGCTGCTAATTTTGAAAATGACGATGACAATGATGAGGTAAAAAAATGGCTATCTGTGTTGATGGCACCAGGTTCTTCACTCGGAGGAGCTAGACCAAAAGCCAATATCTTAGACAATGATAAAAGCCTGTGGATTGCCAAATTCCCATCCAAAACCGACACCACAGACAAAGGTGCCTGGGAATTCCTATCCTATAAATTGGCAATAAATGCGGGTATAGAAATGGCACCATGTCGTATCGAAAAAATAATGGGGAACTACCATACATTTTTCACAAAACGCTTCGACAGGGTAAACGGAGAAAGAATACACTTTGCATCCGCAATGACCATGACTGGAAACAATGAAGATACAATCCGGCACAATCCGGCAAGCTATTTAGACATAGCCGAATTTATTAGTAATCATGGAACAAATATAGTAGCTAACTTATACCAATTATGGCGCAGAATAGTATTTAACATAGCTATTTCAAACACAGATGACCATTTAAGAAACCACGGCTTTATCCTGACCAAAGAAGGTTGGATATTGTCACCAGCCTATGACCTAAACCCCTCAATTGAAAAGGATGGTTTGGCTTTAAATATCGATACCGATAATAACGACCTCGATTTCGAATTAGCAAAAAGTGTTGGAGAATATTTCCGCCTAAACAAAGAACAAATGGAAACCATCATACAAGAAGTACTCCAAGCAACAAGCAATTGGAAAAACATTGCTAGTGAAATAGGTATTTCAAGAGGAGAACAAGAATTGATGGTAAAAGCATTTAATTCCTGAACATCATTATGATAGAATCATCTTTCGACAAAATAATTACAACGTTAACCCGTTCGCGCGGAATTGCATTCCGTGCCCATTCCTATTAGCAAATGAACAATTACTCCAAACCAGAACGTTAGCGCTAATATTTCAGAACTTATATCTAAAAAGAAATTCATATGAACAAACAGGAATTTAATGACCTACAAAAAAAATTTGGTGAGGAAACTAAAAAAAGAAAGTTTCAAAAAGTCTTCAATTTCTTTTCAACTCTAATTTCTATTCTAGGAATAACAGTCATTTCGTATTACTTTCTCGAAACTCTTTTTATAAAAAATGACACTCAAAAGTTAAAAATAGAAAATCAAAATATACAACTTCAGGAGCGTATATCTGAGTTAGAGAATAGGCTGAGAACAAAAGATTCAACTATTTCCATTTCGTCACCAAGTGAAAAGCGAATTCAAGATTTGGAAAAGAAGATTGAGACATTGAATAATATTATTATCGAAAATCCTGAGAAGTCATTAACAATTCCACTTTTGAATAAAGATATTGAAAATATCAAAAAAGAAAACGAGTTACAAATTGAATTAATAAAGGATAAAGTTGAAACCGTTGTGGATTTAAATAAGTGGATTTTAGGCTTAATATTTTCGTTACTAATTACAATTGTAATATCAAACTTGGCCAAAAACAAACCGAAGAATAATCTGGAAGAATAAATACTACTACCACTAACAGCTATGCTCCTATGTAAAGCAATTAAAATTATCAACAACTTTTTTAAATTGAGAGATATGTTGGTGTTTCTCGAGTTTAAAATGCCGTAGGCTTAAGATAGAAAAAGTTATTATGATTTTTTCAATAATACCAGCTCTTCGAGGTCTTCTGACCTCGAAGCTATAGTAGTTATTTACTCGCTTTTATAATACAGTTTTAAATCAGCTCTTTGAAGTTTACTTACCTTGAAATATAAATAGTTACAGTTTTTCATAATTAGGTATTCAAATTTTAGTAAAAGTGGTGCCCGTAAAAAGAGCGTCATAATTCAAAACTTCCTATCAAAATTTTATTTTTTTTGTTGAAAATTATAATCTACAACAATTCCGTCAACCAACATCTTAGAACCTTCATACGTAATTGCTCCGCCTGAAGGGACACAAATAATAACTGCAGCACTTTCTGGGGCAATCTTTATTTTGGCCAACGAAGAAACCTTTCGAGCAACAAAACGTCCGGATACTGTATTATATAAATCTACTTTTTTTCCTTGCTCTGTTTGTATAATAACTTTTTTAGTATTGCTATGAGGATTGTAATATAAAAAAGAAGGATAGGCTTTGTCTTTAAAAAAATCAGTAGCCAATAAATTTAATTGTAGAATTCCACTCACATTTGTTGCTCGAATAATACTTCCAAAAATACCCACATGTCCGCTTCCATAAACACTAAATTGAGATTCTTGAGGATTTTCACCCGCTACCCATAGTGGACCATCTCCTTGCGCAACAGGCCCTTTTAAATTTTCATACGCTTTATAACTGGATTGTTGAATTATACCTTCATATCCGATAACTCCTTTAGTAACCTCTGCCAATTGTGGAATCGTTTCATGTTCATCAGGCATGTATTGCGGATAGAAAAATCGAGAAGCATTGGCAGCATTCAACATCCATTTACCAATTGCCGTGGCATACGATTGATTGTAACGAACCATTGGAACCATTGGCCAAGCCATATCATAGGTATTCATCAAAAAACCATATCCTCCGTGATCCACCGTACTTCCCACTGTTCCTGAAATATCAAATCCATTCCAATTGCCTACTAATACGCCCCAACCTTCCCGGCAAATGGCGGTTCCATCGAAAGTCCACTCCAACATCTTAGCAGTGTCGTAATCTTCCCCCTCTTCAGCATTTATTCGGGCGGACAAATAAGCACCAAAAGGCATTAATAATTCATAGGTTGGATTTATAGATTGAGATTGTAGTGCAGATAAGGCACTTTTGGCTCCTTTTAAATATCTTGGATCTCCAAACTTTTTATAAGCAGAATACAATACCCAGGCATGTCCAGCAGCTGCATCGGGTTGGGCACAGATGTTATTATTCATTGGTTTCATTTTACCGTAATCAAAATAAGAATAATTATAATTCCCATTCAATATCGAATCAGCTTTGAAGAATTTTTCAGCAATACTTCTCGCAATAACATCAAAACCAGGCTCGTTCGGATATTGATCATAAACAGCATAAAACAACAGATTTGGATAAACATCATACCACCAGTCTCTCCCATAACCTCCTCCTAACAAAGCAACCTCTGGACTAGTATTATTCATCATAATGTCCCAACCCGTTTCAGTATTAAAATAATTTTTCATCATACTGACATGATTCCGATTCTCTTGATTGCTTTTATCAATACCTACTAAACTAGCACCTAAAGTAGCTCCCATAGTAGCCAACGATTCGTGAAACATTCCTTTATTATTAGAAGGCCCTTGTCTTACATCGCCAACAGCAGTGTACAAACCAACAACATCTTGAGGAAAATTATTTTGGCTCTTGTCAATCCATACCAATGGCCAATATTTACCTTTAGCGTTGAAATCATATACGGTACTGTCAAAACGGACCGCCATTTTCTTATAATCTATTATTTGAAATGGTTTCGGCAAGTTGGGCATTTGATCTACACGAGCAATATTTTTTTGCTTTATTTGTGCTGAACCACTTAGTACGCAAAGGATAAAAAATAGACTTGTCAAAGTGATTTTGAAAATAGTATTCATTATTTGTTTGATTTAATTATAAATAAAAATTTATTTTTTGATTCTGTATTTAAACAATTTTCTCTGCAACTTCCTTCATAACTTTACTATCAATTTCAGGTTCATCTGGAGAAAGTAAATTTCCTTCTGCAATAATTTTTTTGGCGACAAAAATAGAACTCAACTGCAATACCGCTACAATTACAATTGCATATCGTAAGGCAATTTCGGTTGAGATAGTATAGGCCAAAACCAAAAAAGTACCTGCTCCCAAAAAGCGACCTGCAAATAATCCTGCCTCATGATTCAAAATATAAGCAAATTCTCCTCTTTTTTCAATTTTTGAAACAATATCGATTACCTTAAATTGGATTGGAAAATAGGCCAAATCCATCAGCGGTTTTGCAATCAATAATAATAAAATAAAAATAATAACACCCGTTTGATTGAATAATAATCCATTGACCACTGCTCCTAAAGCAAACAAAACGAGTCCTGCTGTAAATATCTTAATTCGGTCTGAAGGTTTTGCAATTCTTCCTATAACATACATAATTACGGCTGCAATTATGGCTCCAATGGATTGTGCTGTACCCAATGCTCCTTCTTTTCCTATCAATAACATGATTAACATGGCGGGGGCTGTTACAAGAAAACCCTGTACCAAACCTTTCAATAAGGATAATGACAACAACTTATACCAGAGTTGGTGAAATTTAAAAAACACATATTTTTTCTGTATTGGATTTTGGAACGTCCCCCTAAAACAAACTATAGAGGCAATGACAGTTACTAAAAACACAATTCCGGTAATGATTAAATAAGCAGTATGAATTTGTGCGGTATCCCCGCTAGATTCAATAAACCAACCTATAGTAATCGGAATGACAACAGCAATAATCGTGTAAAAAAAAGTTTCCAAACCATAATAATAATTTCGGTTTGTATCATTAGTTATGGCCAATGCCAAATAATCTCGGTTAGACCAATAAAAACCAAAAGACAATCCCATAGTAATTCCAGCAAATCCTATTCCTACTAAATCAAGGGTCTTCAAGGACATCATAATCATCATAGAAACACCACTGAGCATCATTCCAGCTGAATATAGTTTTCTAATGTTGAAGTGTTTTAATAAATAACCATTTAGTAAAAAAGTGAGTGGAATTCCGGCATAAATTGTCAGTTGATAAATAACTACCTTAACGGGATCATTGGAACTTCGCATTACATAAGCAGCCACAAAAATATCTATTACTGGTAAAACGATGGCATACACCAGATTTGTAAGTACTAATATTTGAAAATTGTGCGTCTGACTTTTAAAATGACCAATTTCGGTTTTTAGTTTCTGGAACATTAGTTAAATTTTAAAAGTGAATAAATGTCTTTGATCGAAAATTCTGCACCACAAACAAACTCATCGGAAGCACCATAATAAATAGTGATAGTATCTCCGTCTGACTGCACAATATGTCCGTTAGTAAAAACTACGTTTCCAAAAAAACCACTCAATTCATAACTTGTTGTTGGAACCATTATAGGATCTTCTGTTCGTGCAATTACTTTAGTAGGGTCTTCTAAATCCATTAAAAAGGCACCCAAACAATATTGATGCGAGGCGTTAGCCCCATGATAAATAGACAACCAACCTTTTTCTGTTTTTATAGGGGCAGCACCAGCACCCACTCTTTTACTATCCCACAACCCGGCTCTGGTTTTAATAATACACTGGTGATTTCCCCAGTGCAAACCATCAGGAGAGGACGTAATCCAAATATAGTTCCCACCAATATCCACACTGCTTGGACGGTGTAAGGCGTAATACAAACCATTAATTTTCGCATCAAAGATGGCACAATCTTTATTATGCGGAGGCAACATCATTCCATGCGATTCAAAATTTTTCCAATCGGTGGTAGTGCGTAAACCAACGCCAACACCATTTGGAGAAACAGACGTAAAGGTCAAATAATACTTTCCGTCCAATAAAGCGACACGACAATCTTCAATTCCAAAAGTCTCCAACATACCTTCGCCAACCAAAGGAGGATAATTTTCTGGTTCATGAAATTCGATTCCATCCTTACTACATACTAATCGAAGATGCGATAGTGTCGTCAAATAATCAACCCCTTTATAATTAATGACTCTAGCATCACTGGCGTCTAATTCAGGATCATTTGTTGGGATTTCAATAATTTGAATCGCCCCTGTTTCCGTTAGTATTGGAAACGAAATGATATTTTCTTTTTGTTTGGGTCTTTCAGCAACTCTAACCAAAAGCCACGTTTTTCCTTCAAATTGAAATACTCCAGGATTAAGCAAGCAGGTAATTTCTAGACCCTCTCTACTAGGAGGAAGAGCTGCCGGTGATAATAAGGGATTTTGTGTAAAACGTTTTGCGATATCGATCATTTTTTATAGTGTAATTGTGTTTTTAATTTAAATAGTGTACTTCAAAATTAATAATGGTAATCGATGATATTTGTTCCTGCGATAAGTGTTTTATTTTTCATGGATGTTTTTATTTCTGATGGCACTATTATGAGTGTCATAGCTGTATTTGCATTTAATTTGAAATTAAAATTTCCACTAACCTTTCGTCCAATATATTTTTTTGATACACTATCATAAATATTTACGGAACTGTTCCCTACATTAAAGGATACATTTTTTATTTCTTTATAAGGGTTGTAAAACAAAAACGTAGGCAATGCTCTTGAAGAAAAGAAATCGGTTGCATTACAGTTTATTTTCAGAATTCCTTCCACATTTGTCGTGTCAACAATTGAGGCCAACATTCCAACCCAAGCTGATCCATAAGGACACAAATCGGTAGCTGAGGAATATTGTTTCATCTGATCACCCAAAGCATAAGGACCTTCATTTGCCAATACATCTTTATAAACTTCAAAACCATTGCCATGATCTAAATCTTTGCGAAGACCCTCATAGCAAATCACATGGTTTGGATCTCCCTGCCATACGGCACTGGTTTGTCTGTTTTTTGGATGTTCATCGCTATAGAAAAGTCGACTGGAATTTGATAAATTCAAAATCCATTTTCCAATGGTTTTAGAATAAGAAGGATTATATTTTACAATTGGAACCAATGCTGCCGCTTGCGAAAAGGTGTTCATTGCGAAAGCATATTGCTCCTCTTTTTTCTGCCCCACTAAACCATCAACATCATATTGCCCCCATTTTTCAGCCATTACACCCCATCCATTACGGTCGGAGTTTTGCCCGTCAAAACACCAATTCAATAGTTTTATCTCGTCGTATTTTGTTCCTAATTCAGCATTCATTCGTACTGCCATGTAAGCACCATAAGGCATCATGATCTCATAATAAGCACCTTCTTTTTCTGGTCGGTTTTGTAAATAATCCATACAGGATTTACTCGCTTGAAGATAGGAAGCATCTCCCCATTTTTTCCAAGCGGTAAATTCAAGCCATGCTAAACCCGCAGCTGCATCTGGCTCATGCCAAACACCGTTATAAACTCCCTTGTTAGTTTTAAAATCGAAAGCAGTGAAATTAAAATCAGGATATTTTTTTTCTTTGGATAATCTATTTATACAGACAATCCACTTATCGGCATTCAATTTCATGATGTCAGCGATTTCCTTTTTTTTAGGATATTGGTCCACGAGCATATTGAACGCCATTCCTGGAAAAATATCATACCAAAAGGTTTCACCTGTTTTTCTGTCAACAGAATTCATAACTAAATTTTCTCCGTTTTTAGTATTATAAAATTGTCGACACATTGATACAAAATCAATTCCGTTGTAATTACTTTTATCAATTCCTACCAATGACGCACCCAAAACAGAACCAATTACGGGTAATGATTCATAGCTAGACTGTTTATTCATATTTCTTGAAGCACCAACATAACTTGGAATCCCGAAAGAACGAATGGGTACATTTACTTTATTATCATCCCACCAAATTAATGGCAGAAGTGGTCCCTTAGCATTAAAATCATATAAAAGCGAATCTTGTTGCGCTGTTACTTTTTTCCAATCCTTCATCTTGTAGGGCGTCGGCATATTAGGCATTGCATCAACCAAACGAATTGAAATTTGTTCTGCGGCTTTTTGTGCATATCCTAATTGAAAAGTCGCCAGAGCAATAAAAATAACTATTTTGCTTTTTATCATGTTTTTATTTTTTAATGCTGGATTATATTGATTCTCTGATTCCGAATAAAGAGTTATTTCATAATTTGTTTAAAAAAAAGAAGCAGTAATTTTTAGTATTTAACTACTACTTCTCAATGGTACTAACTAACTAATTCGCTAACCAAACTTTATTGTCTAATATCCAGGATTTTGTATCAAAAGACCTGCAGAGGCATCAATTTCTGATTGAGGGATTGGATACAACATATGTCGGTCTTGAAAATTTTTCCCATGAGCAGTCATAACTGCTTTCGCAATTCCCCATCTTTTTAAATCCAGCATTCTTTGATTTTCAAACCCGAGTTCGGCTCTTCTTTCTGAAATCAACCAGCCTTTGACAACTGCTTTGTCAGAAGAATTAGCTCTGTCTAATAATGTGCCGCTTGGCGGAACTAAACCAAGTGCATTTACCGTAGTTCTGGCTCTGGCTCTTATTTGGTTAATTATAGCAATCGCTCCAGAATAATCACCCGTTTCGTTAAGCGCCTCTGCTTTCCAAAGTAAAGCATCGGCCATACGCATGTAAATTTTATTATTAGGTGCTTCATCATTGCCTTTATTCGTTCCATCTAAGCTTCCTAACATTTTATTTACATTGCGATTTGTAGTATTTACAGTATATAATTTTCGGGGATCATTAACCTCAAAGGAATTAAGAAAGTCTGTACTGGGAGCAAAGAATCCCCAATCTAATGGTGCACAAATTCCATTTCCTTTTCTGGGAGTCTGCCCTCCTTGATGATTAAACGCAAAAATAACCTCCAAATCTGTAAACTCGGTGCTAAAACTATCAAAATAATTAGCATTCAGGCTATATCCAAGTGGAGTCAATTCGTTTACAAGAGTGATTACTTCTGCCCAGTTTTGTGTATACAATGCTGCTTTGGCCTGAAGAGCGATTACGGCCCCCTTTGAGACTCTCCATTTTTCAGTAGTTGAGCTGTATTTTGAATTTGGCAAAAGCCCTTTTGCCAATACTAAATCGGCTTTAATACTGCCCCAGACTAATGCTTTGTCAGCTCGAATGGCATTCGTAAAAGCTTCTTGATAGGTTTGAACAGGAGCCAAAATTAATGGCACGTCACCAAAATTAGTCACCAATGAAAAATAATAATAGGATCTTAAAAAATAAGCTTCTCCCAAGAGTTGATTCTTTCTTTCAGAAGTGATACCCGTAACAGACTCAATGTCAGATCTTGTTAAGAAACCAATAGCAATATTAGTTCTTTTGATTCCTTCATAATCATATTTCCATAATCCGTTTGGTCCGCCATTAGTAGAAGTAAAAGTATAATTATTGATATCATCCATCCAAGGCTGATCTCCGTCAGGATTCCATTTTTTTTCCATATCGTCAGAAGCAATGTCCTGCATTACATAATCATTTTGAAAAACAAGCCCTCCATTCCAATCCCATTGTGCCAAAAGATTCAAACTATTTGAAAGTAAGTAGTAGGATGAGTTTACCGAAAGCTCTACCGAAGTAAGAGTTGGAGTAGTATTTGCCTGCTTCAAAGTTGTTGCTCCTATGGGATCAGTAGTAAGCTCATCTTGGCAGCTAACTGCAAACAATAAGCTCATAAAGATTGATGCTATAAATATTTTTTTCATAATTTAATATTTTAAAAGTTGAATTAAAGTTGAACTTGAAGTCCCAAAATAAATGCTTTTGATTGAGGGTAGGTTCCTTTATCAATCAATGAAGTTGATTCTGGATCTAATCCTGTGTATTTTGTAATTGTGAAAAGGTTTTGACTTGAAGCATAAATACGTAAATTTTTAACTCCAATAACCTTACTATCAAACGTATATCCTATTTCAATATTTTTTAATCTAAGGTAAGAAGCATCTTCAACAAAAACACTGGAAACATTTCCTCCTCCATTATTATTGAAAGTAACTCGTGGTGTTGTATTACTGGTCCCTTCACCATGCCAGCTATCCAGCACCGAAACCATAGAGTTGAATGGACGACTATCGTAATTTAAAATTTGCTTCAAATCGTTGTAACGATCCACTCCTTCTACCCCTTGTAATAAGAATGAAATATCAAAATTTTTGTATTCTCCCGAAAATGAAAAACCATAGGTCATTTTTGGAATAGGATTTCCTATAATAGCTCTATCATCAGCATTAATCTGACCATCTCCATTTAAATCCTTGAACTTAATGTCCCCGGGCTGTGTATTATTTGAGTTTGAAAATAAAGTAGTATTTATTTCAGTATCGTTTTGATAAATGCCGTCAAATACAAGACCATAATAGGAACTAATGGCTTGTCCAACTTCCGTTTTTGTATGGGTCCCATCATCAATAATATTCTTCACATAAGTTTGAAGTTTATTCACCCTATTAGTTAATGTGGCAACATTTGCATTTATATTATATTTAAAAGCATGATCATTATCCTGAAAATTTAAACCAAGTTCAAATCCTTTATTACTTACAGCCCCTGCATTTACAATTGTACTTTCAATTACACCAACAGAAACCGCTGGCAAGTTTACCGATAATAGAATATCAGTTGTGTTTTTTTCAAAGTAATCCGTTGACAATGAAAGTTTATTTTTAAGGATACTCAAATCCAATCCAAAGTTAGTTTGAGTTGTAGTTTCCCATTTAAGATCAGGATTCCCGTATCGAATGATGTTGACTATTCCGCCTGTTGTTGAAACTAGAGTTTCAAAAGCATTATTCGGTATTTCCTGATTGCCTGATTGCCCCCAACTGGCTCTTAATTTTAAGTTAGAAATCCAATCTATTTTAGACATAAAATTTTCTTTTGATACTATCCACCCACCAGAAACAGATGGAAAATAGCCCCATTTATTATTGGCTCCAAATCTGGAAGAGGCATCAGCTCTCATGGTAGCAGTTGCAAAGTATTTGTTATTAAATCCATAAGTACCCGAAGCAAAATAAGATAAAAGAGCCCAATTGCTCGCTGAACCAGAACTATATGGAAAGGCTCTTATTACATTCCCATCGGCATCTAAAACACCTTGACCACCATAATCAAGATATCTGAAAGAGTCAGAAGTGTTATCAAAATTTTGTCTGCTACCGCCTATTGCAGCAGCATCGCTAGTAATGCTTTCCTGACCTAACAATAAATTGACGCTGTGCTTTTCATTAATTGTTTTTACATAGTTTAAAGTGTTCGTAAAAGTGAATGTCATACCTTGACCTCTATTTTCATCTAGTACATTAGGTCTATTATTTCTTCCCAGACCATAATAAGTATTATTGACATCACTGATATTAGCATCTCCAAAATTTTGAGCGAAATTTTTGTTATGGGTAAATTGAATATCAACACCCACATTACTTTTAAATTTTAAAGAATTATCTTTTAAGAAAGCATATTCTCCATATACATTTCCAAATGTTTGAAACGTATTTCTTTTGTCATCTGTAAAATGGACTATAGCAATTGGGTTTGAAGTAAATTCATAATTTTGACTCCATCCATTATCAGGTCCCGTATAGAAAGGTAAATCCGTATATGGATTGCTTGCAGAATAGGTGGGATCATTAATGTCTTTATAAACCCCTAATATTGGCGAACGCAATAAAGCATGGCGAATGATACCCGGTGCATCTCCACTGGAAGATAATTTGTCTTGTTTTGCATGGCTAATCTGGAGATTAGTTCCCACATTAAACCGATCTGAAACATTCGCATTAATATTTGCTCTAAAATTTACACGCTGGTATTTATCATGGTTTTCTACTACAATTCCATCCATTCCAAAATAACCTCCTGAAATTAAGTATTGCAAATTTTCAGAACCTCCACTAATTGAAGCTTGGAAATTTTTTGAAATCCCAGTTGTAAACAATTCATCCTGCCAATTTGTATTGGCTAAATCACTTCTGCTTCTGTCTGCTACATAAGGGCTAATTGCCGAGGAAGAATTCCCTATAGTATTATGCCAAGCCTGATCTTTTACCGTTAAGTATTGATCTGTATTTAACATTTTAGGGAGATTCGTTGCAAAATGAAGTCCCGAGTAATAATCGGCACTAATTGTTGATTTCCCTTTTTGTCCGCTTTTGGTTGTAATAACCACCACTCCTCCAGCAGCTCTTGAACCATAGACTGCTCCTGCGGCGGCATCCTTCAATACCGTCATCGATTTCACATCCGATTGATTAAGAAAAGAAATATCGCGAGTAGAAACGCCGTCAACAACATATAAAACATCGTTATTTCCTAATGTTCCTTCTCCTCTTATTCGAATTTTAATACCATCACCAGGAGCTCCCGTATTTGCAGCTACAAAAACACCAGCTATTTGTCCTTGTAAAGCTTGTGCCACATCGGGTACTTTTGTTTTTGAAAGGCTCTCCATATCTACCATTGAAACGGCACTACTTATGGATGCCTTTTTTTGGCTATTGTACCCAACTATAATTACTTCATTTAAAGAATTCAAGTCTTCTTTTAGGGTAATAATTAAATCTGTTCTTCCTGATACAGGTACTTCTTGGCTTAGATAGCCAAGATAACTAATGACAAGGATAGCGTTAGAATTCACTGTAGAAATGGTAAAACTACCATCAATATCAGTTACCGTTCCTGTTGTTGTTCCTTTAACGATTACATTTACTTGTGGTATGGGACCATTTTTATCTGATACAATCCCTTTTATGGTTTGGGCATACAATGCACTCCCTGATAATATGGTCCAAAGTAAAAACAAAGTATAAACAGTACTTTTTTTCATGATAAGAAAGTATTAAATTGATTATTAACTAGAATATTTTTTTTCATGTTCATAAAAATTAGGTTAATTAAATGCATTAATGGTTTTTTGGTTTGTAATTCATAAATCATTTTATAAAATTAGCAGGAGGACACATAGAATTATGTACACTATTTCATCAAAAGTGTACACGAATCAAAAACGCATTGATTTACAGATGTTTAAAATAATAATTAGTACTTAGCTTTGTACTTAAATTGATAGTTTTTTGGAGTGCTATCATACATTTTTTTAAACTCCCTGTAAAAATAGGAACGATTATTAAAACCTGATTGGTAGCATACTTCCGAAACCGTCAATACATTTTTACGCAAAAGTTCTGCAGCATGTTTTAAGCGTATTGTCCGAATTAAATCTCCTGGTGTAAAACCAAAAATCTGTTTTATTTTTCGATATAATTGAGAACTGCTAATACCTAATTCTTTTTCGATGAATAAACTTTGAAGATTCTCATTGTCAATATTTTTTCGAATTAACTCAATTACCTTTTTCACAAAGTCTTTTTCTTCCTTTTCTATGGGAAGATTTGTGAGGTTCTCGATAAGAGTATCCTGAGTAAAATATTTATGTATTTGTTCTTTTTCTTCCAGCAGTTTTTGAATTCGGATTAAAAGATGATCTGGATGAAAGGGTTTTGGAATATAAGAATTAGCACCGCTTTCAATTCCTTCAATTCGTTGTAAAACCGAATCTTTGGCAGTAAGCATGATAAATGGAATATGACAAGTCTTAATTTCTTTTTTTACTTTTTCACAAAGTGCTACGCCATCCATAAAAGGCATCATTATATCGCTAATAATAAGATCCGGAATTTGAATTTCAAGAATATTCAACGCTTCTAAGCCATTATAGGAGACAATAATTCTATACTTTTCTCCTAGTAATTCATTCAAAAAGAGATGAATGTCTTTTTCATCTTCAACAATTAATATTGTTTTACGATGGTCTTCCAGAATTGTAAGAGATGCTATTTTAGGGTTTATGGTATCCGATATCTTAGGATTTTCTTCCAGAATATTTTTGAGATGGTGAGAAATCAAAATAGGGCTTAACTCTGTATCCAATTCTTTTTCACTAAATACTTCTTTACTGCAAGGTAATAGAATCGTAAAGATTGTTTTTTCATTTGCAATGCTTGAAACAATAATTTCGCCTCTCAAGACGGTAACAAGTTTTTTAATATAAGCGAGCCCAATACCGGTTCTAAACAGATCATTATCGGTTCCTTTATTTGTGTCAGAAAGAAAAAATCGATCAAATAAAGAATCTAATTTTTCTTGCGGAATTCCTTTTCCTGTATTAACTATCGTGATATTTAATCGTTTTGGATCTCCATCCTCAATATGAAATTTAAGGTCAATTTTACCATTAACTGGAGTATATTTAAATGCATTTGACATCAGGTTAAATACTATTTTCTCAATTTTATCCTTGTCAAACCAAGCCAACAATTCAGACGGAATATCCAGATGGTAATTAATATTTTTACTGAGCGCCCATTCATCAAATAGTTCCGCAATTTGTTCTACTAAATTCACCAGATCAAACTCCTTTACACTTACTTCTAAATAATCATATTCGGCTTTTCTAAATTCGAGTAATTGCTGTGTTAAGAACAGTAATCTTGAAGTGTTTCTCTGAATCATCTGAATAAACTTCTGATTCTTTTCACTCAAATTTGTCGTTTCAGACAACTTTTGTATGGGACCTACAATCAAGGTCAAAGGCGTTTGAAACTCATGGGCTATATTAGTAAAAAAGGTAAGGCGGTTTTCATGTAGCTCTTCTTCCCGTTTTCTAAAAAGAATATTTTGGCTCAAAGATTGGCGTTTCTTGTAATAACTGAGTACAAACAAGATGAAAAGCACAGCCAATACAGTATAAATTACAAAGGCAAGATTCGATTGCCAGAGAACGGGTTTAATTCGGATGTCAATTGCATGAACCGGATCACTCCAAACACCGTCACTATTAGACCACTTTATCCACAGGGAATAATTCCCTCTGGGAACATTCGTAAAGGAAATAATTCTTCGGTTATTGATTGTATTCCATTCCTTATCAAATTTTTTCAGTTGGTAGGCATATTGGCATTTTTCACTGTTAATATAAGTTAATGCGGCCAACTCAATATCAAAAAAATTTTGATTATGATCTAAAACAATAGACGGATGTGTATCCGAATCAGGCGAAATAACCAATCCCTGATAATAGGGAACTGCTTGGTTTTGTCCACTAATTTTATCAATTAAAATATCAGGAATTACAGAGGATTCTTTTATATTTTGAGGAAGAAAATAATTAAACCCTTTTATTCCTCCCATAAAAATAAAATCTGATTTTGGATCTTGGTAAAATGCTCCATCAGCAAATTCATTGTTTTGCAAGCCTTCATTTTTAGTGTAATTGATAAACTTTGATTCTTCTAGAACAAAGTTGGACAGTCCAAAATTAGTACTTAACCATAGATTAGATTTCGAATCCGAAACAATCCCATGAATGGTGTTATTTGGGAGACCTTGATTGGTAGTATAACTTTTAAAAATAGCCCTGCCATCGCTTCCTAAATGATCTAAAAGATTTAAACCAAAACTGGTTCCTATCCAAAGCCTATTTTCTCCATCTTTTTTCAAACTCAATATATCATTATTGGATAGGCTTTTTGGATCACCTTTTATGTTTTTGTAAGTTTGAAATTTTTCTGTTATTTTGTCAAAAAGATTCAAACCTCCCAATCGGGTTCCTATCCAAAGTTGGTTCTCCTTCTCGGGTACTATGGAGTAAATAATATTACTGCTTAAAGCATTTTTTTCTTTATTATCAGCTTGGTATATCTTAAACTGACTTACTTTCAGGTTTTCTCCAGAACGCTCAATTTTGCAACGAATCATCCCATAACCATTCGTTCCAAGCCAAATGAATCCTTTTTTATCCTGATAAATGGCATAAACAGATTTGAAATAGTGGCATTGTTCCTTTCCCAGAATTTCTGACCAACTGACTAATTTTGATTTTGCCAAGTCGTAAACAGTAATTCCATTTCCATCGGTTCCTATAAAAACAAGCCCATCTTGTCCTTTGCATAAAGAAAACACCGCATTATTAATAAGGCTATTGTTTTCGTTAAAATTTTTATATTCTAACGTTTTATCCGGATTTTGATAAAAATTAGGAGCCAATCGAAACAGTCCTTTTCCTTTTGTTCCTACCCAAAATGAATTTCCCTTTATTTCTAAAAATGCCCTCACAATACCACCATCCAGTTCAGGAATTTGTGTTTTTGAAATTAGATTGAATGGTTTTTTAAGCGGATACATTTTAAAAATTCCATCCCCATCAGTACCGGTCCAAATCACATTTTCACTCCCTTGAATCAAAGCAGTCACTTTTTGATTCTTGAGATATTTCAACCAGGGTTTAGTGAAGACATTTCCCAAACTATCAATAATACGATAACCCGAATGGCTAGATAAAACAAGACCCTCAGGCACATGACCAATACTGTTTTCTATATTTTGTACTGGAATTTCCTTGTTTTTTTTATCCGACATGGAATGTAATATAACTTTCCCTGAGGTCGGAATAACAACTATTTTCTGATTAGACATTATTTCAAACGTTCTAATATTGACAGAAATCAAGGCTGTTTTTGAAATTATTTTTCCGTTTGCTTTGGCATTCTCAATAGACAAGGAATAAAGTTCTTGATCTTCAAACAATACGATCAAATCGCCCTTAGATGTAAATTCCATTTTTTTAACGGATTTTCTAGGAAGATTTTTAGAACTTAATAATTGAAAAGCCGTACCGTCGAAATAACCAATTCCCCAGTCTTTTACGGCACAAAAGACTTTTTTGGATGGATCAAGTGCCATATTGAATTCTGATTCCGATAATGGAGGGCTATTCTTTCTGGAAAAATAATAACGTTCAAAACGATCCGTTTTTTTGTTATATTGATTAATTCCGTGCATTGTCAAGATCCAGATCCTACCCAAATCATCTTCGTCTACTTTAAGAATGACCTGATTACTAAGGCTATTTTCTTTATTAATTTCGGGTCTAAAAATTTTGAAATTAGTCCCGTCATATCGGTTTAAACCATCCCAAGTCCCAACCCAAAGTAAATTTTCAGAATCTTGAAAAATAGTATTCACAGAGCTATTGGAAAGTCCCTTAGTATTGTCAAGTTGCTCTAGAGAATATTTTAAATCAACCCTCCTAGAAGAATCTAGTAATGACAAATTGATAGTATCAGTTTTTGATCTTGCTATTAATGGACTAACTTTTTTTGAATCGTCCAAAGATGCTGATTCCTCTTTCTTGTTACAGGCAATAAATCCCATAAAAATAAAACCAACAACTATCTTTCTTATTTTCAATTTGGCAAATCTTTTTTTTAATTTATAATGATAGTACTTACTTTAGAATAAAAAGATTTTTTTTGAATATGAGTAGCACAAATATTCAAAAGGGAATATGCTTAAAAACATATATCTAAAATAAAACATACCGAAATCGATATAACTAGGTGTCCAAATGTACACAAAAAAGAAGAAATAGAATAAGATAAACGCTAAAACACATACTATTTAGAAGGGAAACTTTGGATATCCTATTATTAATCTCAGTTTAATCAATTCATCCAAAAGCCTTATGAGTATAATTAATGACAAAAATTTAAATAATATTAAAATGAAGTGAAATTCAAAATTGAAGGTGAAGATGAAAATACAAAAAAATAATAGATTATTTAAGAGGAAAAGATTTTGAAGATGTTCGATTGAGTGGGAATCTAATAAAGGAATGGTGAGGTACTTTCGTAGGCATATTAATATTAAAAAAATAAGAGAACTGAAAAACTTAACACGTGATTTTGTTGCTGCAGAATTAGAAATGAGTACTAGTGGCTATGGAAAAATTGAACGAGGTGAAATTGATTTAACAATTTCGAGAGTTGTTCAAATTGCAGAAGTTTTATCGGTCTCTGTTTTCGATATACTATTTTTTGACGCGGAAATTTTTTTCATAAAAGATAATATTCCAATTGAAGTTAATATTAGCAAGAATTATGTTGAAAGAAAGAAACTAATATACTATCACGAACATCCGAATAAAATGCTAAAAAAACAGAATTAATTATTTTGACTGCCTTTCTAAATCGGCCACATGTGTATTTTTATATTAAAGCCACTACTTTTTAATCCTCTAAAAAGAGTTTGAATCTGCCACTTTGTTTATAATAAACCATTGTTTGTTCGGGTTTATTGAATGAAACAATAATTAAAAACTCCATTTTTCCGTTTCGGTCAATGGTTTTACTCCCTGAAAGATAGCGTTTTCGGATAATGATAAAAATTGCCTGTTTTCAAATTATTGAACAACCAAAAAGCCTTAATCTCTTCCTGTTTTTGGTACGAATAAATTTTGAAATTATTTCTGATTCTGATGTAATACCAAATGTTGTTTTGGTTTAAAAACGCTAACCATTTTCCCCCGACAAACTCTCTATCAGCCAAAAGACAATCTACACTTTCCTTGCCGAACCAGTTAGCTAATTCATAAAAACTACATATATTGTAAGTCTGCCATATTATTTCGCAAGAATTGCGCATTCCTGACGTAGCATTATTTCATGATCTGTTTTCTTATAATTTGTTCTGAGGTTATATTTCATGTCTTCGAGTTTTATGCTAATATTTTATTTTTTTTATAAATAATAGAGCTTCTAATTGGTCTTATTGATAATTTTATAATTGTTGCAGTTTAACATTTTGTTCCTTAAAATCATCATATCTTCACTCACTTTTTTATCTAATATTTTAGCGTAGTGTTGCGTCGTTCTTATGTTTTTATGACCAAGCATTTTACTCACACTTTCTATGGGAACGCCATTTGTAAGGGTTACAGTCGTTGCAAAAGTATGTCGAGCAATGTGGAAGGTTAAATCTTTTTTAATGCCGCAAACGTCCGCTATTTTCTTCAAGTAGCTATTCATTTTTTGGTTGCTTAAAACCGGTAATAGTTTATCTTCATTTATGCATTGTGGGTGATTGGCATATTTCAGGATTAATTCTTCGGGAATCGGGAGGAGGGGAATGCGAGAAGCTGTCTCTGTTTTTTGTCGATGGGTGAATATCCATTTCCCGCCATCGATACCCATACTGATATTTGATACCGTTAAGTTTTTGACATCTATATAAGCCAAGCCAGTAAAGCAGCTGAAAACGAAAATATCTTTTACCTGGTTTAATCTTTCGGTTGCAAATACTTTAGAATAGATGTCCTGAACTTCTTCTTGCGTTAGGTAATCTCTTTCGACTTCACGAATTTTTGATTTATAGTTTGCAAATGGATCCTTATCTATCCATCCATTTGAAATACAGATTTTGATTATTTTGTTGAAGTTCTTTAAGTATTTTACGGCAGTATTGTTGGCGCAATTGCGAACGCTTCTCAAGTAGAATTCATAGTCTGTTACGAAAGCGTGGTCTATTTTGTTAATGTCTATATCTGATACTTTGTATTTCCATTCCAGAAACTCTACCGTATGCTTCAAAGAAGTGTTGTAGCGTTCTAATGTTCCCGGGGCGTATTCTTTGCCCACTAATTCTTTTATTTTGTTGTTGTGATCCTTGAAAATGGGGATAAGCATTCGTTGGTTGTCGTGGAGATCAAAAATTTCATTCTTTAAATTTTCAGAAGTTATAATAATATCCTTTTTGTATAATTTTTTCTCAGCTTCTGAAACTTTAGATTTTAAATATTCAAGATGACTGTTTATTGAACGAGTCTCTTCATTGTTTCCCTTAACTTTAGATCCTTCATTTGACCATTTCTCAGGATTAACAAATTTGTTGCTGCTAAATTCAAATCGTTTAGATTGTACTGTGACACGAACGTAAATAGGGCAGATACCATCATTATTGACTTTTGATCGCTTTATATAAAAGAGAACGGATACGGCTGTGTTCATGGTTGGTGACCTTTTAGTTATTATTAAATTTAAACTTTGTAATACTTCCAAACAAGATGTTCAAATAGTGAAAAGGTATTTGGACAAATGTTGAACTGGTAACTTTTGAGATAGGTGTCACTTAAAAAAATAGATTTTCAGTGACACCTCAAAAGACACCTAAGTTTTGAGATTTAATGAATAATTTGATTTACCGCAAATGAAAAAACCCCCCTAAATCATAAGATTTAGAGGGGTTTGCTTCGTTTTGTATTTCTACTGGCGGAGAAAGAGGGATTCGAACCCCCGGACCTGTTACAGTCAACAGTTTTCAAGACTGCCGCATTCGACCGCTCTGCCATTTCTCCAGTAAATTGCTTTCATTATCTGATTGCGAGTGCAAATATAAGAATCTTTTTTGGTTATACAAATCTATTTTTTTTAAAAAAAGGTCTATTAGATGTACTTATTTTTAATTGTTTCATTTTCTTTACTTTAGCATTTAATTTATTTGAATAAATAAATTATTGTTTTTTTAATAACTGACGTATTCTGTTATTTCTAGTCCGTAACCTATCATTCCTACTCGTTTTCCTGGCTCTGTATTGGATACTAATCGGATTTTTGAAATATCTATATCATGAAGTATCTGCGCTCCGATTCCAAAGTCTTTACTGTCAATTTTAATTTTTGGGGCTTTTATTTCTCCTTCAGCCTGTAAAATTTTAAGCTCTCCAATACGATTCAATAAATTAACAGATTGCATATCTTGATTGATAAACACAACAGCTCCCTTACCTTGTTCGTTAATCACTTTAAACATGGCATCAAGTTGCTGGTCTGCATTATCAGTCAAAGTTCCTAACAGATCATTATTGACTTGCGAAGAGTGTATTCTTGTTAAAATTGGTTCTCCTAAATTCCAAGTCCCTTTTGTCAATGCAATATGGATTTGTTTGTTGGTCGTTTGTTGGTATGCTCTTAAACGAAAGGTACCAAAACGAGTTTGTATATCAAAATCATCTTTCTTAATAATTAGGCTGTCGTGCTGCATTCTATAAGCCACAAGAGCTTCAATGGAAACTAATTTTAGATCGAATTTCTTAGCTACTTTTACCAATTGAGGCAATCGAGCCATAGTCCCATCTTCGTTCATAATCTCTACAATCACACCTGCGGATTTAAAACCCGCTAATCTGGCAAAATCAATTGCGGCTTCCGTATGACCAGTTCTTCTTAGTACGCCTCCTTGTTTGGCAATCAATGGGAAGATGTGACCGGGTCTTGCTAAATCATGTGGTTTGGTATCAGAATTGGCTAAAGATAAAACTGTTTTTGCTCTATCTGCTGCTGATATTCCAGTGGTCACTCCGTTTCCTCTTAAATCAACCGAAACAGTGAAAGCAGTTTCCATTGGGTCGGTATTATTGCTTACCATTACATGTAGGCCTAGCTCCTTACAGCGGCTTTCTGTTAATGGTGCGCAAATGAGTCCTCGGCCGTGTGTGGCCATGAAATTAATCATTTCGGGTGTTACTTTCTCGGCTGCTGCTAAAAAATCACCTTCATTTTCACGATCTTCATCATCAACTACGATAATAATTTTTCCTTGACGAATAGCTTCTATCCCTTCTTCAATTGTGTTGAGTTGTATATTATTTGTAGTCATTTGTACTGTTAATTTTGTGATGGAAATATTTTTTTTAATATTTTTTGAAATGGAGCCAGAATAACATCCACATTTATCAATCCAATATCATTTGTAGCTCTGTAAGTTAGTATAATTGCTAAAGGGGATAATAGTATCGAGGACAACCAGGCACCTAAAAAAGGTGACATTTCATTTTCCTGAGCAATTCTTTTGCCAAAAGAGTTTATGAAGTGAAAGGTTATGAAAATTAAAATTGCAAAAACTATAGGTAGTCCCAATCCTCCTTTTCTAATAATTGCTCCCAAAGGGGCACCTATAAAAAACATTAGAAAACATGCAAATACAATTACAAACTTATCATAAAAAGCAAGTAAGTGTTTATTGATATTTTTTTGTTTATTTTCTAATTCGGTTTTAGAGGTATCAATTGAATACACGGTACTACTAATAGTACTTGTCGCTATTCTTAAAATTTCTATTTGTTGCTCTTTAGTGTACAAGGATAAAATATCTTCAGGAAAGGAGTTTTCTATTTTGAACTCCTTTCGTTTAGTATTGCCAGGAATCCGTATTCGTGCATTGCTATTTTCCGAAAATGAAATAATATCATTTTTTAAATTTTTATTTAACGAATCCAATGTATAGCTTAATTCATTGACAGTAAGCATAGTATTAGTATTCGCAACGCTTTCGTCATTGACATCTACATTATTAAGTTCTGATAAATCAATGTTGATAATATGTTTTTTAAACGAACTTTTGATAAAAGGCATTTTACTGCGATCCTCATATTTTTCTGGAACTATGTCTTCGTAGTAAAAGCCATCATTTAACACTAATTGTAAAATGCTAGATTGTTCACTACTTATTAATTCGCCATCTCGGGCTTTAATAACTGTTTTACTCCCGTCACCAACGTTTGATTTTTTATGAATAGTCACACCTGTAAGGATGTTTCCGTTGTCACCTGTTTTTTTATTTACCTTAATGTTATAAAAACCAACATCACTAAATTGTCCTTCAGCTATTGCCAAGGCTGGTTTTACTTGTGCAATATTTTTTCTGAAATTGATAAATTTATACTCCGCATAAGGAATCACATTATTAGAAAACAGAAAAGCTACTATACTTAATAAAATTATAAATACCGTTAAGCTTCTCATGGCTCTTTGCAAAGAAATTCCAGAAGATTTCATTGCCGCAAATTCATAATTTTCTGCTAAATTACCAAATGTCATTATGGAAGACAGTAATATCGAAAGGGGAAGTACTAAAGGCACAATCCTAGGCATTGAAAATGCTAGGAATTTTATGATCATGAGTAAATCTAAATCCTTTCCTGCTAATTCAGCTATGAATAACCAAACGGTTTGAAGTATAAATATAAAAAAAAGAATTACAAATACTGTGGTAAATGTAGTCAGGAATGTTTTTAATAAGTATTTGTCGAGAATTTTCACCTAATAAATTAATCTAATTTGTTGATGTAGTAATTTGGATATTTACTGCTTGCAAATGTAAATTGATTTTTTGACAAAGGTTGGTTGGTTTTGAAAGAATTAACCGTTAATGTTGTTTTTGTCCCTTTTTTTCCTATTTCAATCAAATTGTAGATGTGTTTCGTTTGTACATCAATTCCTAATAACACCTCTTTTCTTTGGTCTTTAGAGTTAAACGGTATCAACTTTATATACTGAATTTTTCTACCTCTGACATTTTGTAAAACATCCATATTGTACTTATAACCAGTATTGAAAAACGTTAACATTTTAGAAGGTGTAATTGCATTGTCATCTTTGTCATTGACCGTTGAAATTGTAATCTCCTCATCTTCAGGAACAATAGTATAGGCTTTTTTTCCGTCATAAATTTTAGTTACTCCCATGAAATTTAAAACGTATTGATTGCCTTTCATGGTAACATTTCCTTTACTTTCCTGATTAATGTTTTCTTTTGTATTATTCAAAGAATACTTAAAATCAATTATTATAGTATTGTAGCTTTTGACTTTTGCAGTAACTTGGTCTAAAAGATTTTTTGCTTTTTTATCCTGAGCTTGTATCGAAAAACTAAAAAGTAATAAAGTGGTAATAAAAATAAGTCTTTTGCTCAAGTTCTTTAGATTGCTTTTTTTGAATGGCTTCATTTGTTCGCTTTTACTTGAGTTTTGAATCTTTGTTTTCATGTTGTTAATTGTTTTGTTCATTGTTGAAAAATTGATCAAGAGAACTTATATCCAGAATGTTTACACTGCGCGCTTTACTTCCTTCAAAAGGGCCTACAATTCCTGCGGATTCCAATTGATCAATCAATCGGCCCGCTCTGTTGTACCCTAGTTTTAGTTTTCTTTGTAACAATGATGCGGAGCCTTGTTGTGCATTGACAATTATTTCGGCTGCTTCTCTAAACAAAGTATCTCTATCAGAGATATCCATATCAAGATTAATGCCACTTTCTTCCCCAATAAATTCTGGAAGTAAATAAGCGGTAGCATATGCTTTTTGACTACCAATGAATTCCGTTATTTTTTCTACTTCTGGTGTGTCTATAAAGGCACATTGTACACGTACTACATCATTTCCGTTAGTGTATAACATATCGCCACGCCCAATTAACTGATCTGCTCCTTGTGTGTCAAGAATGGTCCTGGAGTCAATTTTTGAAGTAACTCTAAAGGCGATTCGGGCAGGAAAATTAGCTTTTATCAAACCTGTAATTACATTTACCGAAGGTCTTTGAGTAGCTATAATCAAATGGATTCCTATGGCACGCGCTAATTGTGCCAGGCGAGCAATAGGAACTTCTACTTCTTTTCCGGTAGTCATAATCAAATCGGCAAATTCATCTACTACAAGAACGATATACGGTAAAAATCGGTGGCCATTTTCTGGATTCAATTTTCGGGCTTTAAATTTATCGTTGTATTCTTTAATGTTTCGCACCATCGCGTCTTTCAACAAAGAATAGCGATTATCCATTTCTACACACAGGGAGTTTAAGGTATTAACTACTTTTGCATTATCAGTAATAATTGCTTCATCCATGTCTGGAAGTTTGGCTAAATAGTGTCTTTCAATCTTATTAAAAAGGGTCAGCTCCACTTTTTTAGGATCTACCAAAACAAATTTAACTTCTGCGGGATGTTTTTTGTACAAAAGGGAAGTTAAAACAGCATTTAATCCAACAGATTTTCCTTGTCCGGTAGCACCGGCCATTAATAGGTGGGGCATTTTAGCTAAATCAACTACAAAAGTTTCGTTCGAAATGGTTTTTCCAAGAGCTATAGGTAATTCCATTTCGGCTTCTTGAAATTTAGCGGAACCAATAACACTTTTCATCGAAACCATCGTGGGGTTTTTGTTAGGAACTTCAATCCCTATGGTTCCTTTCCCAGGAATAGGGGCAATGATCCGAATGCCTAATGCCGAAAGTGACAGCGCAATATCATCTTCTAGACTCTTGATTTTTGAAATTCGAATTCCTGCTTCCGGAACAATTTCATATAAAGTAACTGATGGTCCAACGGTCGCTTTGATCTGTGCAATTTCAATTTTGTAATTGCGAAGCGTATCTACAATTTTATTTTTATTTTCTTCTAATTCTTCCTGATTGATAGTGATTCCTCCCGTAGAATATTCTTTTAATAGGTCAATCGTAGGAAATTTATAATTGGATAAATCCAATGTTGGATCAAATAATCCAAAATCAGCAACTAATCGCGAGGCTAAATTTTCTTCAATTATATCCTCTTCCGGAGCCGTTTCTATTACAAAAGTATCAATTGGAGCTGCTAATACCTCTGGTTTTGCTATTGGTGTGATTTCCATAGCGAGAGGCTTGGCAACAGGTTCCCGGTTAATATTCGATGCGTTGCTTATTGTAGGTTTTAATGCTTCTTTGTTAATTTCAAATTGATTGCCATTGGTTTTCAAATGAATACTGTCCTCTTCTTCGGTTACGGCAAACTCTTCTAAATTATAACCACTGTTCTCCTTTTTGATGGGACTGGCTGTTGCTAAATCAGTCTTTAATTCTTGTTTTGTTTGATCAAAAAAGGATTGGATTTTTTCTGGTGAAATTTTAATTTTGAAAATTACATATATAATTAACCCAAATAATAAAATCAATAAAGTGCCTGTTTTTCCAATGTAATCTTGTGAAAAAGAATTCAATTCATAACCAATTACACCTCCTAATTCAGGTACTGAAGTAGCAAAAAAACCAAACAAAACTGATAAAACGACGCTCACAAATAAATCCCAAAACCAAATGTTTTTTAGTTTTTTTAAAGGTAATCCTACTATTAAATATATTCCAGTTAAGAAAAATAACCGGACAAATATAAATGCAGCAACTCCAAAACCGTTATAAATTAGCAAATCAGCTAAAAAAGCGCCAAATTTCCCCAACCAATTTTGAACAATTTCCGTACGATCCGCAATCGCATGAACTGCGCTTTGATCTTCTTGACCGTAAATGTAAAAGGAAACAAAAGCAAATAATAAAGCAATTGAAAACAATACTAACAGTGAGCCAAAAACAATTTTATGTTGTTTAGTCACCCTCCAAGGACTATTCTCCGGAGTTTTAGAATCATTTTTTTTGTTTAAAGGAGGTATTTTTGTTGTTTTTGCCATTCGAGTTGTACTAATTCTTACAGGAATTTTGGTGTATAAATAATTAAACCGATTGTTATTGCTGTTAAAGCAGCAAAAAAGACCGCTCCTGCGGCAATATCTTTAATAAACCCAATTTTTTCATTATAATTGGGATGGATAAAATCAGCTACTTTTTCTACAGCCGTATTCAATCCCTCAATGCTAAGAATTAATCCTATTGCCAGAGTTTGAAACAGCCATTCTGTTTTAGTAATACTAAAATAAAATCCAGCAATAGTCAACAGTATGGCTATTGAAACCTGAACCATTATACTGTGTTCTGTGCGGATCAATTTTAAAGCGCCCTTAAATGCATAAGTGACGCTTTTTAATCTTCCCGTAATGAAAGTGGTATCTTTTTGAAACTCCATTAAGATGAAATTAAAGTACAGCTAAAGCCGCTTCATAATTTGGCTCGTCTGCAATTTCAGCCACTTGTTCCGTATGGGTAACTATTCCGTTTTGATCAACAACAATGATTACTCTGGAATGCAATCCGGCCAGAGGGCCATCAGTGATTTCTAAACCATTTACTTTGCCAAATTCACCACCTTGAAAATCAGATAAATTAATGACATTTTCAAGTCCTTCAGCACCACAAAAACGTTTTTGGGCAAAAGGCAAATCTCTAGAAACACATAATACAGTTGTATTTTCTAAAGTACTGGCACTTTCGTTAAATTTTCTCACGGAGGCTGCACACGTTCCTGTATCTATACTTGGAAAAATATTTAAAACTAGTTTTTTACCTTGAAAATCACTAAGCGAAGCTACAGAAAGATCTGTTTTAACTAATTTAAAATCAGCTAATTTAGTCCCTATTTTTGGTAATTCTCCTGAAGTGTGTATTGGATTTCCTCCTAATGTTATTAATGCCATAATTTTGTTTTTTTAATAAGGTTCAAAAGTATGAAAATTATTTAAGAATAAGACCTCAAACAGGTGTTTAAAGTTTCCATTTTTACCTCTTATGATAAACCCGCAGGTACTGCTGTATTCTCTTTTATTGAATAAAACACACACACATTGTTAAGTACGTTTTTAAAATATTGAATATGATTTATTTTATTTGTCGATAGAATCTAGTACTCGTTTCATGAAAGTATTTAAAGCTTCTTTTTTATCAGTTCCGGTTTTTACCAGTTTGCTCATCTCTAAAGCACCTTACATAGTAGAAATTAATTCGCCTATCACATCTAGTTCTTTGTATTTCAAGAATGAAATTTCAGTCATTGCCTCAAGAACTTCTATAGTTTCAATGATATAATCTTCATCATTTTCTGAAGCTAATTTTTTAAATTTTGGTAATTAAATCCTGTAATGTATCTTCGGTTAATTCGATTAAAATAAGTTTGTTTTTTAAGGTTGAAAGAGGCAAAGGTTCAAAGCGACAATGCATGAATTTGTGCAACAAAAAACCTTTGTTGCTCTGAATCTCTGAACCTTTATATCTTTATTTGAATTAATTTAGTACACAACAAAAACATATATTATTGAAATTCAACCAAATAAAGGTCCTGTAATTTGCTGAAAATACTGATATTTCGTACGTTATAGAATTATCACCACATAATTTTTATAGTGAAGAATACCAGTCTTGAGGGTAAAGACACAGAGCTTATTTCAGTTTTACAAGATCATTTCAAAGGAGAGCTCAATTTAGCAAGGGTCAAGCTCATTTGTTTATTTATTACGGCTTTATGCAAAATAAAGACAATCAATTATGATAAGTTAGCATCTGGATTTGCGACAATTGCTACTAAAAATAGCTCTTATAGAAGAGTGCAATGATTCCTGAAGGAATTTGTCTTTTCCATGAAAATAGTTTCTTCTTTGATATTCAATTTATTACCAGCTAAATCCGATTTGGTATTGGTGCTAGATAGAACCAATTGGAAGTTCGGATTTTTGATTAATGATTCTTGATTTCAGATGTGGTAGAACCCTTAAGATCAAATTTATCTCTTTTATTTACTTTATAAATAATACCATTTGCTAAACTGTTTTTATTTTCTCCTATTTGAATCATTCAGAGCGCTACCTACATAGAAAACAAGAAAAAAATTGCTCAAGAATAAAGACAGCTATGCTTTTATTTCGTCTGTAGCCTGTTGATACTCTCCCGTTCCGGAACTGTAAACAATCCATAAGAAATTGTCATTATAATTACCCTAAAGGAATTTGAATTTTAGAAAAAATTTTTTTATATGTGATAAATGTTACTGAATGCAAAAATTTAACAGACAATCTTTGCAATCATAAATTTTACAATTATGGAATATATTGGTTATTTTTCGTCAATACTCATTGGAGTTGCATTAGGGCTCATTGGCGGTGGAGGCAGCATTCTTACCGTACCTGTTTTAGTCTATTTATTTACAGTTGAACCCGTGATTGCAACTGCATATTCATTATTTATTGTTGGCTTGACAAGTGCGGTAGGAAGTGTTGGCTATTTCAAAAAAGGTTTGGTTAGCATAAAAACAGCTATTGTTTTTGGTATCCCATCAATTATCTCCGTTTTTACAACAAGAGCAATAATAGTTCCTGCAATTCCTAAAGAGCTGTTTTCTGTGGGAAATTTTATCTTGACTAAAGACCTTTTTTTAATGCTGTTTTTCGCTGTTATAATGATTATTGCTTCTTATAGCATGATTAAAAAAGACAAAAAACTCGCTTCTGAAGAACCACACGAACAAAAATTCAATTATCCACTTATACTTATAGAAGGAACACTTATAGGAATAATTACCGGACTTGTAGGAGCTGGCGGTGGTTTTTTAATTATACCGGCTTTGGTTATTTTGAGTAAACTTCCTATGAAAGAAGCGGTTGGGACTTCATTAGTAATCATTGCTGCAAAATCTTTAATCGGTTTTTTCGGAGAAGGTGGAGAAAACGTTATTGATTGGCAATTCTTATTTACCATTTCAGCATTTGCAATTGTTGGAATTTCTATTGGCACAGCATTATCCAAAAAAATTAATGGCAACAAACTGAAACCCGCTTTTGGCTGGTTTGTTTTAGTGATGGGGATTTATATTATTACTAAGGAGTTATTTCTAAAATAAAATTATTGTATAACAAAAGTCACGTTGATACAGAAGCAATTTAAATAAATTTATCTTCTTATTACTAAAACAAATCCAAAAACAAATGGCTAATCAATATCAAATATTAATAATCAAAGGTCGAGGTAATTCAGTACTTTTTGTTACTCCACAATTGCTTATTAAAAAAATTTAATCAACCAAAATCAAATTGTACAAGAGAAGCGGCAAAAATTGTATCTACGCGCCACGACATTCATATTAATAAAATACTACAATTACAGTTATAAAATACTTGTGTAACATATGTCACCATTTTTAATAAATGTAATCTGTAATTTTGGTTTCAAATGAATAATAAACTTAAAAATAAACGATATGTATTTTCAACACATTTACGACAAGAGTCTTGCTCAGGCAAGTTATTTTATTGGCTGTCAAAAAGCAGGTGTAGCCGCAGTTATCGATCCTAAAAGGGATGTTGACACCTACCTTGAAATTGCCAAGCAGAACAATATGAAAATTACTCATGTTTTAGAAACACACATTCATGCTGATTTCCTCGCTGGTACCAGAGAATTAGCCGCTTTGACGGGAGCAGAAATGTACCTTTCAGCGGAAGGCGGGCCCGATTGGAAATATGAATTCCCTCATGTTGACATTAAAAATGGTGATGTTCTGAAAGTAGGAAACTTAAAAATAGAAGTAGTTCATACACCAGGACATACTCCGGAAAGCATCAGTTTTCTGCTAACCGATACGCCTGCCAGCGATGAGCCTGTCATGTTGTTCACCGGTGACTTTGTATTTGTGGGAGATGTAGGAAGACCTGATTTGCTTGAAAAAGCAGCAGGAATGAAAGGAACACAGGACATTGGTGCTAAACAAATGTATCAATCCATTACTAAATTTGATGCATTACCTGATTATATTCAAGTATGGCCAGGTCATGGAGCAGGTTCTGCTTGTGGAAAAGCACTAGGAGCCGTTCCAAGCACCACTGTAGGATATGAAAAAATAAGAAACTGGGCTTTTCAGCATAAAAATGATGAAACTGGATTTGTAAAATATTTATTGGAAGACCAACCGGAACCGCCAAAATATTTCGCGATGATGAAAAAACTAAATAAAGTAGATCGTCCGCTTCTTACAACTGTTCCAAAATTAAAACAACTGGATTATAGCGAGTTAACAGCAGCTTTAGAAAAAGGAATCAAATTGATTGATGCAAGAGATAAAACGGAATTTTCTACAGGATTTATTCCGGGAAGCATCAACATTCAAGGGAATAATTCATTTGCCACTTGGGCAGGATGGTTTCTTACGTATGAAGAACCTTTTATGTTGCTTGCCGATGAATCACAATTAGATGATTTGACTAGAAAACTAATGCGAATTGGATTAGACAACATTCACGGGTACATTCCTTCTACGAAAATATGGGAAGAAAATGGCGGTTCTTTGGAGAAAGTAAATCAAATTACAATAGAAGAATTTAAAGCCTTACAACAAGAAAAAGATGTTCAAGTTGTTGACCTTCGTGGTGTTGCAGAATACAATGCAGGTCATATCAAAGAAGCTGATAATGTATTTGTAGGTACTTTAGTAAATAATCTGGACAAAATAAGTAAGGATAAAAAAGTATTAATCCATTGCCAAGGTGGTGACAGGGCAGCAATTGCCTATTCATTATTAGCGCGAAATGGGTATAAAAATGTGCTCAACTATTCTCCTGGAATGAATGAGTGGATGAGCCAAAATAATCCTATTGAATACTAAAAACCTCAATTATGTTCGGAATTTTTAAAAATCTGTTTTCAAAAAAAGACACCACACAAATGGAAAAATTAATAAACGAAGGTGCTTTCTTAGTAGATGTTCGCACACAGTCAGAATTCGCAGAAGGTCACGTAAAAGGTTCAACAAATATTCCTTTGGATCAAGTGGCGAGCCAATTAGAAAAATTCAAAGAAAGAGAGCATATTATTGTTTTCTGCCGAAGCGGTAATCGCAGCGGTCAAGCCAAAATGATTTTGGAACAAAATGGTTTCAAAAACGTTACAAATGGCGGTACTTGGCAAGATGTAAACGAAGCGATAAGCAAATAAACAGCTGTTGTTTTAAAAATAGTGTATGCAGTTTAAAACAAGAAAAGTAGTTGTTTTAAACTGCATATTTATTTATTCAGCAATGAAAATTAGAGGACAATAAAAACACTTTGATTTTATTCTACTTATAAAATACTGAAAAAACATTTGATTTTTCAAATTCATTTAAATAAAGAAGTAAATTTGATAGTGCTTTTAGAAAAAATTTTCATTTTTACTCTTCTACGAAACAAATACAACTAAACTACTTTTTGCACTTAATTATAAAATAATATGGAAACAAAAAAAGCAGCAAACAAAGACTTAATTTTAAGAGAAAAATTAGCATTGCAACGGACTGTATTGGCCAATCAATCTACTTTTCTTGCCTTTTTGAGAACGTCAATGTATTTTTTGATTGCAGGTTTAAGTTTGAGAAATCTGCTCAAAATTGAAAATAGTTTACTGATTGAAATCGCACTTTTTATCACTTCATTTATCATTTTTGTTTTTGGGACAATCAACTATTTCAAGCATAAAAAATCCATCCTAGAAAATAAAAAACACATAGGTGACTACCAATTAGAATATTACAAATTATAAGAACTTATACTTTTTTATTCCTAACTTCTTTTTCAAACGAAGATTTTAAATTCATAAATTACATCAATTGAAAACAAATACAACCAAACTTGGACTGAAAGAAAATTGGAAACAATTTACTATTTTGGTTATTGTCAATGCCTTTGTCGGCGGGATGATAGGAATGGAACGAACCATTATTCCAAAATTTGCTGAGATTGAATTTGGCATTGCTTCAAAAACGGCTATTCTCTCTTTCATCATTGCCTTTGGAATTACAAAAGCCATTACCAATTATTTTACGGGCAAACTGGCGAACCGTTTCGGAAGAAAAAATTTGCTTTTATTCGGTTGGATTCTAGCCATTCCAATTCCTTTTATTTTAATTTATGCAGAATCTTGGAACTGGGTGATTTTTGCCAATATTTTATTGGGAATTAGTCAAGGACTTACCTGGAGCAGTACAGTGGTGATGAAAATTGATTTGGTTGGAGAAAAAGATCGTGGACTTGCGATGGGACTCAACGAGTTTGCCGGTTATTTTGCCGTTGGATTAGTTGCTTTTCTGTCAGGCTATATTGCACAAAAATATGGCATTACGCCCTACCCTTTTTACTTGGGAATTGGGATTTCGATAATTGGTTTTTTATTGACTTTGTTTTTTGTGAAAGACACCAGAGTATTTGTTCAAAAAGAAAACACAACGAATAAAACTGAAAAATTAGATAATATTTTTCTCGAAACCACTTTCAAAAACAAAACATTAAGCACCATAACACAAGCAGGATTAGTCAATAACCTGAATGACGGCATGATTTGGGGACTTTTACCTATTGTGTTGCTTTCTTTGAATTATGATTCACAGAATATTGGAATTATAACCGCCATTTATCCTACTGTTTGGGGTTTTGGACAATTGGTAACCGGAAAAATGTCTGATGTTTATTCGAAAAAAAAGATGTTGTTTTGGGGAATGTTACTTCAGGGAATAGCGATACTTTTTATTCCTTTTGCTGCAGCATTCTATCAGTTGGCCGCAATTTCAGCATTTTTGGGTTTAGGAACGGCGTTAGTCTACCCCACCTTTTTATCTGCCATCGCACAAGCTACAACTCCACATCAAAGAGCAGAAAGTATTGGTACATTCAGGCTTTGGAGGGATTTAGGATATGCGATAGGCGCGATTATTTCAGGAATAACAGCTGATTTATTTGGTGTAAATTATGCCATTGTTCTAATCGGTGTCATCACCATTGTATCATCACTAATTATTGAAATCCGAATGCCGAAAGACTCTTTATAAAAAACAACCCGCTAATTTTAATCTAAAATCGTTTCTTTTTAGAGAATAATAATAATAATTTAAAAAAATGGAGCCAAAAAAATCAAAAAAATCGACTGTTCAAAATATTGTTTTTATCGTATTAATAGCACTGCTTCTGTTCAGTCCGTTGGGCACTTTTGTAAAAGTACAACTGAATCGATTAATTGCTTTTTCGCCTAAAACAATTGCCGTTATGGATCAAAAAGAACTGTCAACTTATCAATGGCAATTAAAAGACGCCACCGGAAAGACGGTGTCATTGGACGCATACAAAGGTAAAATAGTATTCATTAATTTCTGGGCCACCTGGTGTCCACCTTGTATTGCCGAAATGCCAAGCATTCAAAAATTATATGTTGATTATCAAGACAAAATAGTCTTTTTGTTTGTGACAACGGATTCCTTCGAAAAGGCAAATGCTTTTAAGATTAAAGAAAATCTGACGCTTCCTGTGTATCAATCGGTAACCAATCCTCCATTAGAAATGGAATCGGCGACAATTCCGGCAACCTATATTATTAATCAATCAGGAAATGTAATCGTAGCCAAAATTGGAACAGCAAATTGGAATAGTGATTCGTTCCGAGAAATGCTAGACGAGTTATTAAAAAAATAAAATTATTGTCATTTTTTACTTTTTTTTTCTTGTGTGACAAAAGTAACACAACTACTCATTTATAAATATAACCTTTGTTGTAATAAAAAAATAAATATGGAAATTTTAGAATTAATCAAAGAACCTTGGCCTTGGTACATTGCAGGTCCATTAGTTGGACTTACGGTTCCGGCTTTGTTAATCATTGGAAACAAATCATTTGGTATTAGCGCCTCTCTACGCCACACTTGCGCCATGTGCTTACCGGCAAATATTACGTTTTTCAAATATGACTGGAAAAAAGAAATTTGGAATATGTTTTTCGTTTTCGGTATTATATTAGGTGGTGTGATCGCGTACAGCTTTTTGTCAAATCCAAATCCAATTACTATTGATGGAAATCTAAAAACCGAATTGGCAGGCTACGGTATAACTGAAATTTATGGAATGTTGCCGGAACAATTGTTCTCGTGGGAAAGTTTATTTACACTCAAAGGCTTTTTTATGATGGTTATTGGTGGCTTTTTTATTGGTTTTGGTTCTCGCTATGCGGGAGGTTGCACCAGCGGTCACTCTATTTCCGGTTTGTCTAATTTACAAATGCCATCGCTTATAGCAACATGTTGTTTCTTCATTGGCGGATTGATTATGGCAAATGTTATTTTACCATTTATTCTTTCACTTTAAATTACAAATTATGAACATTAAAGATCAAAATACAGATTTCGAAACGCGTTCTTTAGATACGGTTTGTATCAACGAGAGCCAATTAGAACACAAATGGTATCACAATTTGAAATACTTAATCATAGGTGTTTTGTTTGGTATTGTATTTATAAAATCCGAGGTAATCAGCTGGTATCGCATCCAGGAAATGTTTCGTTTCCAATCTTTTCACATGTATGGCATCATAGGAAGTGCTGTAGTGGTGGGGATAATTTCCGTTTTCATGATAAAAAAATTCAATATTAAAACCATTCATGGCGAAAAAATTGAATTTCATGACAAAACTTTCAACAAGGGCCAAATTTATGGTGGCCTTATCTTTGGATTGGGTTGGGCAGTAACAGGAGCTTGTCCTGGACCATTATTTGCACAAATTGGAACGGGTGCCACAGTGATGATTGTTACTCTGTTTTTTGCAATAGTGGGAACTTGGGTATATGGTTATTTTAGAGACAAACTGCCTCATTAATACCCTATGAATCCAGAAAAACAAAATATCATTCCATTTAAATCGCTCGTAAAAAGGCTAATCTATCTGTTTATAACCATTATCTTCCTGGTAATGGTTTTCTTCGTCGGTTTGTTTTTCAATACCACAATTACCGCTTCGTTTCAAAATAATGATTCAAATCTCGATTCTCTTTATATCGATGCAAAGAAAAAAGTGATTTTGCAAAATGAAACGGCAAAATTCTGGAAACCGGCTGACATTGCTCTGATTAAAGATTCAACTTTAAAACAGGAAGTAGAATATGGCAAAGATCTAATTGCGCATACGGCAAAATATTTGGGTCCAAATGGCAGTGTCAAACCAATTACTAATGGAATGAATTGCAACAATTGCCATCTGGATGCCGGTACAAAGCCTTGGGGAAACAATTATGGTTCCGTATATTCGATGTATCCAAAAATGAGAGCCCGAAGCGGGCAAGTAGAAGATCTTTATAAAAGAGTCAACGATTGCATCGAGAGAAGTTTGAATGGTCAGCCTCTGGAAAGAGATGAAAAGGAAATGAAAGCCATGATCGCGTACATTGAATATATTGGCAGTAATGTACCTAAAGGGAAAGAATCGAATGCCTCGGGAATTTATGATCTGGAATATTTAAATCGTGCTGCCGATCCCCTAAAAGGAAGCGCATTGTATAATAAAAAATGTGCCAGTTGCCATCAAATGAATGGTCAGGGAATTTTGGCCGAAGATAAAAAGGAATACACCTATCCGCCACTTTGGGGCAAAAATTCATATAATAGCGGCGCAGGATTGTTTAGAATCAGTCGGTTTGCCGGCTATATAAAATACAATATGCCATTGGGTGCATCTTATGAAAGCCCTCAATTATCCGATGAAGAATCTTGGGATATTGCTGCTTATGTAGAAAATCTGGAAAGACCGTCGAAAGATTTAAGTCAAGACTGGCCCAATATTTCCAAAAAACCGGTGGATCATCCTTTTGGTCCATTTTCAGATTCATTTACGGAAACCCAACATAAATTTGGACCTTTCAAACCAATAAAAGCCGAAAAAACGAAAAACAAAAAAAACAATCTTAAAACTCTATTATGAAAAACCTAACGCTTTCATTTATCCTGGTATTTATCATGATTTCCATTGGCACATTGGCACAAAAAAAAGCGCAAAACCACAAAATCGTTTTTCAGTTTACCAATGCTACTGATACTTTGCAACAAAAAGCAATTGTAAACCAACTAAAAAATCTAACGACATATTGGCCAAATGCCAAATACGAAGTAGTAATTCACAGTATGGGTTTACCATTTGTAATGACTGCAAAATCAAAACAATTAGAATCCATAAAAGCGCTACGGGCAAAAGGAGTTCGTTTTTTAGTATGCGAAAACACCATGAAAAGTCAGAAAGTAACCAAAGACCAATTAATCTCCGAAGTAGAATATGTGCCGGTTGGAATTGCTGAAATTGTAGAAAAACAAGAGCAAGGCTGGAGCTATATAAAGGGAGGATTTTAAATACCAGTACCGATTATTTTTAGCAAAATAAAATGAACTACCGTATCAAAATCTGTTAAAAAACAAACCTAAAAACCTAAAAAAGATGAGCAATAACCGAAGAAATTTCCTGAAATCAGTAGGAACTTTAAGTCTAGGCACAGTGATTATTTCACCTATTTCCGTTATTGCAAATACAACTGAGCCCACAGAAAAAAACTTGAATATAGCAATCGATGGTACTAAACCACAAACAATTACTATTCTTCAAACCACTGATGTGCATTGTCAGATTCATCCGCATGATGAGTTATTTTGGAAAAATGGGAAAGCTGTTTTTAGAAAAACGGGCGGTTATGCCTACATGGCAACTTTACTGAAACAACTCAAAAAGAAAAACCCAAATACGTATACCATTGACACCGGCGACATGTTTCAAGGTAGCGAATTAAGCGTAGAAACTACCGGTGAAGCTTTTGTTCCCATTTTAAATGCATTGAATTACGACTTATATCTTCCCGGAAATTGGGAGGTGATTTATGGAAAAAGAAAGATGCAAACGTTATTAGGTTCCCTTGATGCACCAAAAATTTGTACCAATATGTATCATGACCTGGGCAATGGAAAACGTGGGGAACTTATTTTTCAACCGTATACTATTTGGCATGTTGCCGGAGCAAAAATTGGTTTTTTAGGATATACCGATCCATTAGTACCGCTAAGACAAAGTCCCAATTACAGCAAAGGTATTATCTATACTGATCCTGAAGAAAATCTGGCGCATTATGTGGATGTCCTTAGAAATCAGGAACAATGTAGCTATGTACTTATAATTGCACATTTAGGTTTATCGCAGCAAATAGCATTGGCAAACCGACCGGAATGTGAGGGTGTAAACTACATTTTGGGTGGCGACACACATGAAAGAGTGCGCAAACCAATTGTTTGTAAGTATTCAAAAGTGGTTGAACCGGGAGCTTTTGGTTCGTTTATTGGAAAATTAGATTTAACCATTCTCAACGGAAAAGTCATTGAGGACAATTATGAACTACTGGAAGTTGACTCTCCAAAAATAAAACCGGATGCAACAATAGAAAAATTATTAATAGAAAAAGAATTCGTTTATCAGGAACAAATTAATACCATTATTGGATACAGCACGATTCCTTTGTACCGCTATTTTGTAGTAGAAAATCCAATTGACACAATGATCCTGAATGCCTTACACTGGAAATTTCCAGATATTGATATTAATCTTTCGAATGGATTTCGCTTTTGTCCACCAAAAACAACACCGGATCAAACCGGAAACATTCCTATTACAAACGGATTTATCTTTGATATGTTACCAGTTGACAGCACAGTAAGAACAGCCAAAGTTACCGGAAAGCAATTGAAAAACTGGCTGGAAAAAGAATTAAACAATGTTTTTGCTGATGACGCTTCTAAACGCTTTGGTGGATGGGTAGTTAAGTTCAAAGGAATGGAAGTCCGCTTTAATGCTTTTGCCGAAATGGACAAAAGAGTTCAAAGTATTACGATGAAAAATACGCCATTAGATCCTGATAAATTGTATTCAATCATGGCCTGTGAGCGTGACGGAGATCCTGTGGACATGCTTTGCAGGATGAAAGGCGTCATGGATGCTAAAAACACTAATGAAACCTTGCATTCGGTGATGAGAGATTATTTAAAACAAAATTCTCCTGTTACACCTACACCGCAAAAAAACGCAATAATTCTTGATGCTCCTGAAACACTCTTAACTCAAGTTACCGGTGTTGATTATACTTTCAGATAATAATTAAGTCGTAAAGTCAAAAGTCATAAAGTCGAATGTTTAAACATTCGGCTTTATTTTTTGGGCCAATGTGATAAAAGTTACCTCCCATTTATAGGACTCCGATTATTTTTGTAAAAAAATTAAAGACTTACAAATGAAATCTTTTTTCGCTATATTAATCTCAACTTTTTTACTTTTAATTAGTTTCCATTCCTCGGCACAATATCAGGAAGTTTCGAATAAGCCAGCCGTTTGGAAAGAGAAAAATAATAAAAAAATTGATTCCACCTCGATTTTAAATGCTTTCAAAAACGGAAACTTCATCGGCCATTTTCGCTATTTTTTTATGAGTACCAACAATGAAAGTGGCTTATCTGATTATTATGCCAATGCTGTTGGTGGCGGTGTAAAGTTTGAAACGGCTAAATTTCATAATTTTCAATTTGGGGTCAGTGGCTATTACATTTATGATATCGGTTCTTCTGATTTTTCTAAAAAAGATCCGGTAACAAATTTATCCAATAGATATGAAGTAGCGCTTTTTGATTTTCAAAACGTATCAAGTAAAGGCAATTTAAGCCGGTTAGAAGAATTATTTTTAAAATACAACTACAAAAATTCTAATGTAACCCTTGGAAAACAACTACTGAATACGTCGTTCATAAATCTGCAGGACGGCAGAATGCGGCCTACTGAAGTCGATGGAATATGGATCGATTTTAATGAACTCAAAAAAACTAAAATAAATGTAGGGTACCTATACGGAATTTCGCCACGAAGTACCATGAAATATTTCAGAATTGCAGAATCCATAGGGATTTACCCAACTGGCGTGAATCCCGATGGAACAAAATCCGATTATGCAGGGAATTTATATTGTAGGCATACAAAATGAATCGATAAAGAATTTAAAAACACTTATATGGAACCAATATGCTGAGAATATATTCAATTCGACGCTATTGCAAATGGACTACAAATACAATTTAAATCCAAACTCGAAACTGCTTTTTGGTTTTCAGACGATTTACCAAAATGCCTTGAATTTCGGCGGAAATAAAAATCCACGCAAAACCTATTTTGAAAAAAATGGCAATTCACAAACTTTTGGTGGAAGATTAGGCTGGCAGAATAAAAAAATAGAAATTACTTTAAATTACAATCGAATAACTGCTAAAGGAAGGTATTTAATGCCACGAGAATGGGGACGAGACCCGTTTTACACCTTTATGGCCAGAGAACGGAATGAAGGTTTTGGAGATGTGCATGCGGTAATGACCAAAATACAATATACGAATCCTAAAAAAATATTCAAATCGCATTTGGCTGTAGGTTATTTTGATTTGCCAGACGTGAAAAACATTTCCTTAAATAAATACGAATTGCCTTCTTATGTGCAGACCAATGCTGATGTTCGCTACCAATTTCAGGGGATGTTAAAAGGGTTTGATGCGCAATTATTGTATGTACACAAGTTCAATGCGGGTGAAACCTATGCTAACAAAAATTATATTATAAATAAAACGAATATGAGCAATATTAGTTTTATACTCAATTTCAATTTTTAAAATATGGCTTTTTTTTTTAATCCAAATAATAAAATTTCATGATCAGATAGTGCAGCACTAAATACAGTAAAGTTCCCACTATGATTAATGTAACTAGACAACTGATCAAATTGAGTACAACATTAGGGATAAACTTCAGTCTGGGATGCGTGATTATGGGTTCCCTATGAAGTTTTTTGTGAATACTTTCCTTTGCTATTTTGATTTTCTTTTTGATGGTCAATAGTTTTTTTTAAAACAACAGTCGCGAATAATTCTTGTTGTTTTTGGTTCCGTAATTACAGTATTCTAAAGTACATAATAAATTCAACATAAATAACGCATCAAACCAAAAATGAGTATTGCAATTCAAAATACTCTTCTAATTGTTCAGTCTTACAAAATCAGTGTAGATCAAACCTCTTTTATATTATGACACGGTTTACATTGGCCTGTTTATATCTCTTTGTTGTTTCCTTTATTTTTCAAGAATATCACTTCAATTATTTTACTGGTCATTGATGCCTTTATTTGGAGTCGATTAGACAATACTTCAATTATGTTTTTTTCTTCCTTCTCCAATTTTCCATCCGCAAGTAGTACTTCTAATGCAAGTGCAAAAACGGTTTCTTTATCTTCTTTCTGGATCCATTCACAACAGGCAGAAAGATATTTTAATTGCCCCATTTCAATTCTTAAAGTATAGGATTTTGCATAAAGAGGCGCAATATCGATTCCTATAAATTGTTCTTTAGAATGCAATACTCTTGATAATGCTGCTGTTTCCGAATCAGTAATTTGATTGTCCGCAGAAATGCAAGAATATAAAATTCCAACCCAAGCTTCATGAGCTGATACTATCGGATTTTGATCCTTACTTTTTTTATCGTCAAATAAACTCATTTTTTTGTTTTTTGGATTAAAGTTACAGCTAACAGCACCAAGGATGGCTTAGTTTGGGATTAAATTATCATTTATTTTTTAGTTCGCACTAAATTTATCAGTATAAGAAGTATTATGTCAATGCTGAGATATTCCATAACCACTTTTGCTATTCCATTTCCTTTATTTAAACATAAATCAGAACTAAAAAAAAGTGGAGCCCAATTCTAGTAAACTAGTGCACTTAAAACCAAAAGAATACCAATACACAAATGCAGATGACTTTTTAATTGATTATTCTTAATAAATTGATAAATTCAGAATTAATGACAACCACTATAGTTTTTATCTATTAAAAATTAATTTAGGAAAAGTAATTTGTATGTAACTTTGCTTTAAAGAAAATAAAAAACAAATCATACTATGGAAAATAACACAAACCCGAGCTCCACATCTTACGATGTCAACGGAGAAAACAAATGTCCATTTAATCATGGTGCGAGTGCTGGTACTCCTGCAAAGCATGGTGCTGGTTCAGCTTCCTCAAATCGGGACTGGTGGCCAAATCAGTTAAAATTAAACATTTTACGCCAACACTCTGAACTGTCAAACCCAATGGGGGATTCGTTCAATTATGCGGAAGAGTTCAAGTCTTTAGATTATGCTGCCTTAAAGCAAGATATTATGGATTTATTGAATACTTCACAAGATTGGTGGCCGGCAGATTATGGTTTTTACGGAGGATTCTTTATTAGAATGGCATGGCATAGTGCAGGAACTTATCGTATTGCTGATGGACGCGGTGGTTCTGGAGCTGGTACACAACGATTTGCACCACTAAACAGTTGGCCTGATAATGCGAATCTAGACAAGGCTCGTTTGTTACTATGGCCCATCAAACAAAAATATGGCAGAAAAATTTCTTGGGCTGATTTATTAATTTTAAGTGGTAACTGTGCATTTGAATCCGCAGGATTTAAAACTTTCGGTTTTGCTGGAGGTCGTGAGGATGTTTGGGAACCAAATGAAGATATTTATTGGGGTTCAGAACGGGAATGGTTAGGTGACAATCGTTACAATGAAGAACGCGAATTAGAACAACCGCTAGCCGCAGTTCAAATGGGATTAATCTATGTAAATCCAGAAGGGCCTAATGGAAATCCAGATCCAGTATTGGCCGCTCATGATATTCGTGAAACGTTTGCTCGTATGGCAATGAATGATGAAGAAACCGTAGCGTTAAGTGCAGGTGGACATACATTAGGTAAAACCCACGGTGCTGCAGATCCAAATAAATATGTAGGACGAGAACCGGCTTCAGCCCCTATTGAGGAGCAAAGTAAAGGCTGGAAAAACAACTTCGGTACCGGAAATGCAGGAGATACAATAACCAGCGGTCTTGAAGGAGCATGGACAACAACACCTGCAAAATGGAGTAATAACTATTTTGAAAATCTCTTTGGATACGAATGGGAATTGACCAAAAGTCCAGCTGGTGCCCATCAGTGGAAACCAAAAGGGGATGCAGGCGCTGGCACGGTGCCAGATGCTCATGATCCTTCCAAAAGTCATCAACCGTTTATGCTGACTACAGATCTTTCATTACGTTTTGATCCTGCTTATGAAAAAATATCAAGACGCTTTCTAGAAAATCCGGCAGAATTTAATGATGTATTTGCCAGAGCATGGTTCAAGCTTACTCACAGAGATATGGGACCAAAAGTACGCTATCTGGGACCAGAAGTTCCTGCTGAAGAACTAATTTGGCAAGATCCAATTCCTGCGGTTACACATCCATTGGTTAATGATCAAGATATAGTTAACCTTAAAACTATTATTCTTGCTTCAGGATTGTCTGTTTCAGAATTAGTTTCAACTGCGTGGGCATCTGCCTCTACTTTCCGTGGTTCTGACAAACGTGGGGGAGCTAATGGGGGTCGCATTCGTCTTGCTCCACAAAAAGACTGGAAAGTGAACAACCCAGCACAACTGGAAAAAGTGCTTAACAAACTTGAGAATATCAAAAAAGAGTTCAATAGTGCTCAATCTGATAGTAAACAAGTTTCAATTGCTGATTTAATTGTTTTAGGTGGTAGTGCAGCGATAGAGAAAGCGACATCAATAGCAGGTCAAACTATCTCAGTACCATTTACACCTGGACGTACAGATGCATCACAAGAACAAACAGATATAGAATCATTTGACGTTCTTGAGCCTCAAGCAGATGGTTTCCGTAACTATGTTAAAACAAAATATACGATATCAGCAGAAGAAATGCTGATTGACAAAGCGCAATTATTGACCTTAACAGCTCCAGAAATGACTGTTCTTGTAGGCGGTATGCGTGCATTGAATTCAAACTTCGATCAGTCTCAAAATGGTGTTTTCACGAAACATCCAGAAACCCTTACAAACGATTTCTTTGTAAACCTACTTGATTTAAGTACCACCTGGAAAGCAGTTTCTGAGTCAGATGACGCATTCGTAGGAAGTGATCGTACAACAGGCGGATTGAAGTGGATAGGAACTCGTGTAGATCTTATTTTTGGTTCTAATACGGAACTAAGAGCCATAGCTGAAGTTTACGGGTATAAAAACGGTCAAGAAAAATTTGTAAAGGACTTTGTAGCAGCATGGACTAAGGTGATGAACCTAGACCGTTTTGACTTACTTTAATTTAGATTTTATAATTTGTTTAAAAAGGTGGTCTGGCAACAGACCATCTTTTTTTATTTGTAATTCGATTTACAAGTTCATTCATTCTTCATCAAAGCTTTATCCAAAGACCAAAATCCACTCCCTTTTATTAGTAAATAAAAACTACCTAAAAGCATTGCCCAATCAGTTCTGCTACCATGAAGCAGTTCCCAAAATCCGTTTTCTAAATAAACATCTGATTTTGTTGTTGCAAATGCTACTAGCATAACTATAAGTAAAGGAATACTTGCTAAGCGCGAACACAACCCAATTAAAAGTAAGACGCCACAAATAATTTCAAATGCACCAACAAAACTTCCTAATAAATCAGGTGAAGGCAAACCTATTTTTTCAAATCTCCCAGCTCCGCGAATTGCTGGAAACAAAAACTTTTGAATACCTTCCGATAAAAACACTGCTCCTACTATGAAACGAATGATTATTGTGGTTTTTGAATTGTCTGTATTAATGATTTTTTCTAACATATTATTTTCTTATTGGTGATTCTGTCTGTGGGTGTCTTGATCGTAAAAAAAGGTGCGTTTTCCATTGCATGACATCGGTTACAGTTGATTGTTATATTCTCAAATTCTTTATTAAAGATCAAGGTGTCTTTACTTTGAATACTTTTTTTCATTTCGGGTAAAATAACCGTCAAAAAATGGTCGGCTGATTCTGCTCTTTTGGGACTCCGCTCAAGTCCATTTTTTATGGTGGTGTACTGTCATCTGCTTTTATAACTCCGGAAGTATACGCACTCTTCCTAACTTCTCCTGCTGTTGTTCAATAAGCAATTTTTGGTGATTATAGCTTTTTTTCCATTCTGTAGTCTTCCATTTTATACCCGTGCTTTAGTTCAATATCCTCTTCGGAAACAATTTCAAACCCTATTTTTTTATAAAAAGACAATGCGTTGTTGAATTTATTTACGTTCAAAGAGACCGCAACCGAATTATTTTCTCTAGCCAAATTTTCAATTGTATCAATCAATAGCTTCCCTGCTCCTTTTCCTTGTGCTTCTGGAAGCAAATAAATCTTGTGCAGCCGCGTTAGGTTTTGCGCTAAATAATTATGTGAATAAGAGGCAAAACCAAGGCAAAATTCATCCTGATGTACCAAAAGAAAACGATGTCCTTTTTGGATCAAATTTTCAAGTAATGCGTGTTCTGAATAAAAGAGTTCAAGCATATAGTCAATTTGTTCTTTTGACAATATGGCTCCATAGGTTTGAGGCCAAGTTTTATAGGCAATCTCCTGAATGGTTTTTAAATCTTTCGTAGTAGCTTCTGATATTGTTACCATTCTATTTTTTTGTAATTTAATTAAATCACTTCCCCTTTTGGAATAAAAATATAAAATTTAGCCCCTACATTTGGCTTCCCTTTTACTTGTATAAAACCATTGTGGTTGTCTACAATTCTACTGCAAATAGCCAATCCCAACCCGGTTCCTGAATATTTAGAATCAGTTTCCAAACGCTTGAACAAAAGAAATATTTTTTCGGCATATTCCTGTTTGAAACCTATTCCGTTATCAGCAACAACAATCTTATAATACTCGTCTTTGTTGCTTATTTTATACTCACGGACTTCTTTATCCGTAATGTTTTTAGAGGTGATACTGATTTCAGGAGCAGTATCTTCCTTGCTGTATTTAAGTGAATTGGAAATCAAATTAATAAAGAGCTGTTTAATTTGAAAAGGTATTGCAGTAATGGTTGGTAATTTACCTATTTGAATTTCGGCTTTTTTCTCTTCAATATTTGATGATAAATCCTGGAGTATTTCGCCCAAAACTACATTCAAATCCGTTGTTAGAAAAACTTTATCGCCTTTTATAGTTCTGGAATAATTGACTAAATCAATTAATAACGTTTGCATTCTGTTAGCTGCCACGCGTACTTTAGAAAAATATTCCTTCCCTTGTCGTGAAATCAAGTCCAATTCTTTTTCTTCCAGTCTGGAAATGAACATTTGAATCTTACGAAGCGGTTCTTGCAAATCATGGCTTACAATGTCATTAAAAGCTTCCAGTTCTGTATTAATATATTTTAGTTCTTTGTTACTTTCTTCTAATTCAAGTGTTTTTTTATATTGATTAGTGATATCATAATTTACCCCAATTTTTATTAAATCTCCTTTTCCATTAGTAGTAAAACTTCCAACACCCATAATATATTTGATATCGCCGTTTGGTGTTAAAAACCGAAATATCATGGAAGTCGACTGGTGATTTATCAAAGAATCCAGGTGTACTTTAGTTACATATTCTAAATCATCGGGATGTATGTACGGAATCGAATTTTCAATATTAGGTTCAAAAGCTTTAGGCTCAACTCCCATTAAACGGAATAAATTATCTGAAAAAGTATACTTTTTTGTTTCTATATTAACCATCCAATGTCCAAAACCTGCTGTTTTTTCTGCAGCGTTGTAGGATTCGTTTAGTAAATTTAATGCGTCATTTGCTTTTTTGAGTTCGTCAATATCAACATTCATTTTTTGAAAGGAAAGCAATAAAATCAAAAGCGAGAGGATGACTAATAAAAAAGCCGTAATTAAGGAGTCCTGCAATTCAAATTGATGGTTGTCATTTTGAAATTTTGTTTTTCTACTTTCCGAAAATATAATTTCGGTCACAAAGGATTTCATTTCTTCAGTGACTTTACTACTTTCGAGTAACTTTGCATTTAAATCAATCGGGCCGGAATTTTTACTTTTAGCAATAATGTAGGTTTGTCTGAATAACTTAAAGCGGTAATCGATGATTTTTTCGAGCTGTTCAATATCTTTATTTCTCAAAGCGTTATTAGCGGTCAACTCTTTTAACTTTTTGATGCTTTCTTCTATTTTTCCTCTGCTCAAAAACCGATTTTCAATATAGCTATCTTCTTTTGTTATGATGAAACTCCGCAAACTCGTTTCGTAAATACTAATAATCGACAAAAGTTTCTCTAATTCGATTTGGGTTTCATTTGAATTTGCAATTAATTCAACTGTTGAATCCAGTTTTTCCATTTGAGAATAAAACATTGAAGCAATATAACAAACCACAACAATTGCAATGGCCAATGCTATTTTAAAGACTTGAGAATTTTTATATAGTCCTAAAATTTTCATTTATTCTTTTTTATATGCTAAAGAAAAAAGTTTCTATGTTTAGTCCTGAAGAATGAAATTGCCAATTCATGTGTACAACTTCCTTGATTACTTTTTTCAACATTATAAAGTCATTTGGCTTTTTAATATAAATATTGGCTCCTTTAATAAAAGTATCTTCAATATCTTTCTCTGAGGAAGAAGTAGAATATATTGCAATTGAAACCTCTTTAAATCGGCTGTTGGCTCTAATCTCATTCAAACAATCCAGTCCTGTTTTTCCGGGCATATTCAAATCCAAGAATAAAACATGAGGCAACTTACTTAATGGATTTTCTAAATAATCCATCAGATCTTTACCATCTTTAAACAGCGTTAAATCATTGTTCATTTTGAGTTCTTGCAAAGCTTCACTAAAAAAAGTGCGATCATCTTCGTCATCATCAGCCAGAAGAATATGCATTGAATCTTGGTGTGCAATCATAAAATAGGGAATTATTTTTTAAATTTTATTTATTCTTTGTTTGATAATTTCCTTCTTTTACCTACAATTCTTTTAAACAAGGAAGGAGTTAATCCGGTTACTTTTTTAAATTGCGTAGACAAATAGGCTACACTGCTATAGTTTAACTCATACGAAATCTCCGTTAAAGTCAGTTTCTCTTCAATTATTAATTTTTTTGCTCTTTCAATCTTTTGAATAATAATGAAATTCTCAATAGAGGTATGGGTATATTCTGAAAAAACATTAGTGATATACCCATATCTGAAGTTCAGTTTGTCTGCTAAATATTGAGATATCGTTACGTCCGGAAATTTATCTTTATCGTACACTATTTCTATAATAGCATCTTTAATTTTTTGGATTAATTGTGCTTTTGGATTATTGATAATTTGAATCCCATATTTTTTTAAAACATCCTGAAGTGCGTTCAAACTCTCTTCTGAAATAGCATCCACAATTTCAATTTGCCCTAAGTCTAAAAGTTGATAATTAATCTCTAATTTTTCTAATTGCTCTTGCAATATAGCCCTGCAAGCTATGTTTCCATCATAATTAAAATTGAGCTTCATAGCAATAGATAATTGTTAGAATTAAATTTAAAAACATAAATATAAATCAAAAAATATAAATTTACAGCAAAAAAAAATAGTTTAGAATTAAAACAGCATTCTTTAAAAAGAAATAAAACACAAATTACTGATTACTAGTATAATTACGCAAATATAAATTTATTTAAAATAAAAACACAAACACAGAAAATAGATTTTATCCATGAATTGTTTCTTTATTTCCATAATTTGTTATAACATTCTCCTCAAATTCCAGCCATTCTCTCCATCGTTTTTCAACATCGATTCCTACCCCATATTTACGTGCATAGGTTATAAAAGTGGTATAATGTCCTGCTTCGCTTTCCATTAAATTCCTATAAAAAATAGCTAATTCTTCATCGTTGATATTCTCTGAAAGCACCTTGAAACGCTCACAGCTTCTGGCCTCTATCATAGCTGAAAACAATAACCGTTCCACTAAAGCAGAAATCCTGTTTCCGGTAGCGTTTTTTTTCATGTACAGATACAGTTCATTGACATAATCATCCTTACGCTCGCGTCCCAGCTTTAGGCCGCGTTTAATGATAATATCATGTACTTGCTCAAAATGATCAAGTTCTTCTTTGGCCAAAGCCAATAAATCCTTCACTAGATCCTGATGCTCGGAGTTATTGGTGATTATTGTGATCGCATTTGTGGCTGCTTTCTGTTCGCACCAAGCGTGATCTGTGAGGATTTCCTCAATATTTTTTTCTACAATATTGACCCATCTGGGATCTGTTGGTAATTTTAATCGTAGTACGGACATTTTTTTAGTCTTAAAGTTAGAAAGTCATAAAGTCATAAAGTCGAAAGCCAAAAACTAAGACAGAATATTAAATTCTAATCAAAGACTTTCGACTTTCGACTTTAAAACCTTTAAGACGTATTTTTTAGTATACGAAGATAGCTCTTTCGCTCATCATTTCGTTTACTTTATTGGCTACTTCTTCGATAATATCTTCATCCGTATGGTTCATTAATACCCGGTCTATTAATGCCACAATGGTTTCCATATCTTCCTCAACCAGACCACGAGTGGTAATAGCTGGAGTTCCTACACGAATACCTGAGGTTACAAATGGTGATTTATCATCAAAAGGTACCATGTTTTTATTCACAGTAATTTCTGCTTTTACCAATGCATTTTCAGCATCTTTTCCAGAAATATTTTTATTTCTTAAATCAATTAGCATCATGTGATTGTCCGTGCCGCCAGAAATGATTTCGTACCCTCTTTTTACAAAAGCATCTGCCATTGCATTTGCGTTTTTTTGCAATTGTAACGCATAGGTAAAAAATTCATCTTTCAAAGCTTCGCCAAACGCGACTGCTTTTGCAGCAATAATATGCATTAACGGACCACCTTGATTTCCTGGGAAAACGGCCAAGTCTAATAAGGAAGACATCATTCTGATTTCTCCTTTTGGAGTGGTTAAACCAAATGGATTTTCGAAATCTTTACCCATCAAAATTAATCCTCCACGAGGGCCACGCAATGTTTTGTGAGTTGTAGTAGTTACAATATGGCAATGGGGCAATGGATCATTCATCAAGCCTTTGGCGATAAGCCCGGCAGGGTGAGAAATATCTGCTAATAAAATAGCGCCAACACTATCAGCAATTACTCTGAATCGCTCAAAATCCATATCACGAGAATAAGCCGAAGCGCCTGCGATGATTAGTTTTGGTTGCTCTTTAGTGGCTATTTCTTGAATTTTATCGTAATTTAACCGTCCAGTTTCTTTGTCAACACCATAAAAAGACGGAGTATACAAACGTCCCGAGAAATTTACAGGAGAACCATGCGTTAAGTGCCCACCATGAGACAAGTCAAAACCTAAAATTTTATCTCCTGGTTTGATACAAGCGTGGTAAACCGCTGTATTGGCTTGAGAACCAGAATGTGGCTGTACATTTGCATATGCAGCACCAAATAATTCTTTAGCTCGATCAATAGCAATTTGTTCCACAACATCAACTACTTCACAACCGCCGTAGTATCTTTTGCCAGGATACCCTTCAGCATATTTGTTAGTTAAAACAGACCCAGCTGCTTCCATTACTTCATCACTTACGAAGTTTTCCGAAGCGATAAGTTCTAATCCGTGAATTTGTCTTTCTTGTTCTTCCAGAATAAGGTCGAAAATTTGTTCGTCGCGTTGCATTTCTTTGATTTTCGTTAATTTTGATGCAAAAATACAAAAAAACGTTTGGTTAATAGTTAGATTATAATATATTTGATGAGTAATTTTTTAACAAAATAATTAACAAAATATGCCGATAACAGCTAACGATACCAATAGAAAGTCCTGGCTAGAAGTACCATTCAATAGTGATTTTCCCATTCAAAATATTCCTTTTGGTGTTTTTTTAACCAAAGAAAACATCGTAACAGTTGGAACTAGAATTGGAGATTTCGCAATCGATTTGGGTGCTTTACAACAATTAAATTATTTTGAAGGTATAGAACTGACCGATGATATGTTCATGCAGGACACTTTAAATGATTTTATTTCAGACGGCCAAAAAACCTGGCGTTTGGTTCGAAACCGAATTGCTGAAATTTTTGACGAAAAAAATCTGAAATTACAAGATAATACCAAAGACAGAGATATAATCATCTTTGAAATGGAAGATATAGAAATGCAGTTACCCGTATTAATTGGCGATTATACGGATTTTTATTCAAGCAAGGAACACGCTACAAATGTAGGAAAAATGTTTCGCGATCCTGAAAACGCATTATTGCCCAACTGGCTTCACATTCCTGTAGGATATCATGGGCGAAGTTCTACCATTATTCCTTCCGGAATTCCTGTACACAGACCTATGGGACAAACCTTACCTAATGGTGAAACCACACCTGTTTTTGGGCCTTCCCGTTCTGTTGATTTTGAACTGGAAACCGCTTTTATCACTACGGATGTCAATATCATGGGAGAAAATATTGCAGTATCCGAAGCCGAAGATTATATTTTCGGAATGGTTTTATTGAATGACTGGAGTGCTCGCGATATTCAAAAATGGGAATACGTGCCGCTAGGCCCCTTCTTAGCAAAAAACTTTGCCACTTCTATTTCACCCTGGATTGTTACTATGGATGCTTTGGATCCCTTTAGAACAAGAGGACCCAAACAAGAACCGACGCCACTTCCCTATTTGCAACAAAAAGGAAAACATTCTTTTGACATTAATTTAGAAGTAGCCATACAACCTGAAAAATCAGAAGCAACTGTGATTTCACGTTCGAATTTCAAATATATGTATTGGACCATGAGCCAGCAATTAGCACACCATACCTCTAATGGTTGCCGTGTAAATTCTGGCGATATGATGGGCTCTGGCACCATTTCAGGCCCTACACCGGACAGTTACGGTTCCATGTTAGAATTATCATGGGGCGGGAAAAATCCTATAAAACTAAAGGATGGAACTGAACGTAAATTCATCAATGATAATGATACTGTTATTATGAAAGGATATTGTCTAAACGGACAAGTACGCATTGGCTTTGGTGAAGTTTCCAGCAAACTGCTCCCTCCTTTTGTTCGCAAATAAAAAATAAAATACTCCTTCAAAAACCTAACAATTGTACTCTTTTTGTTGGGTTTTTTTATGGCTTTTTTTAAGCATTAAACTAAAAACAAAAAAAAATCCACTTAAAATAAACTGCCGGAACAACACCATTATTTAATACTAAACCACAGGGAAAAAATCACCTTTTTATTCTCCTTTTTTGTACTACTCTCCTCATGTGGCGTAAAGCAAACCCAAAACTTGTTAAGCTCCGGAAATTACGATCAGACAATTGATAATGCGATTTCGAATTTGAATATCAATAAAGACAAAAAAAGCAAGCAGGAATATGTTTATTTGCTGGATGAGGCTGAATTTAAAGGTTCTGATTATGTTTCGGTTTTCACTAAAAACGAAACGAACATGATTATTCCGGTTCGTCTTCAAAATGATTTGTTGGACTTCTGCACATTGGGATTAAACGATAAATGGACTGTTTACCTCAGCAACAAACAAAAAGGAATTGGGTATGATTATGGAATGGCAATCCATTTTAGATAAATTTATATTTCGCCAGAGCAAATTAAAGAAAGATAATTTGTAAAAGAACGCATCATCAAAGACAGTGTCAAAAAACTGATTGATACTAATGGGAAAGAAGTTTTAGACGAAAAAGGAAAGTTGTTATGGTGGATAACCTCAAAACTATAAATGCCACTTACAAAGGAGACCGACTCGCCACTGATGATAATTATTCTTATTTTGACAGAAGTCCAATTCCTTTTCCTAGTAGCGAACAAATGGTTTATGACACTGGAGAAGATTTAAAATCTAAAATTAAAGAAATTATCAACCAAAACAAGTTTAGAAACTGATGTTTTAAAGACTTTACTATTCGATAAACGCCTTGATACTTATGCCTGTAAATGCGTTTTTCTTGGATTAAAAAAAACAACAATCTATTAAAACTTTGTTACAAAAGATAAAAGTAGCGTTGTGTTATAAAAATATGTGTACTTTTGTATCAATGAATACAATAAGTGTACATATAACTTCTTTGTCACGGAAAAACAGACCTTCTACTTCTCCCGAAGTACGGATGCTATCGATATAGTACCCAAAAGCTGTTTCGTATCTTTATTCATTTTATTTTTTTGTTTTGAAATTACCGCTATTTTTCACTGGATCAATCTATCCACAAATTAAAACTAAGGCATCATTAGTGCACTTTAATTCATTTTATTGTACTGCCCTGACCCGTTTTGAAAAAACAATAGATTTTAGAAAAAATGCACTTCAAAAAAGACCCCTAAATCATTTTATAACTCAAAAATCCAGCTTTTGACATGAACATTTCTATCATAACAACTCAGGAAGAACATTATAAATATTCGCAGGAAATATGCGAAACCATAGAATTATCCGCACTATTGAGAGGTACGGGAATTGCTAAAAGAACTCCTGAATACATCCAGAAAAAAATGGAAAACAAAGACGCCATTATCGCATTAGACAACGGGAAATTTGCCGGTTTTTGCTATATCGAAAGTTGGCAACACGGAAAATTTGTAGCACATTCCGGGTTGATTGTACATCCGGATTACAGAAATCTAGGCTTAGCAAAAAAAATTAAATCATTTGTTTTTGACTATTCGTTAAAAAAATATCCAGAGGCTAAAGTTTTTGGAATCACCACTGGTTTAGCGGTAATGAAAATCAATTCCGATTTGGGGTATAAACCTGTTCCTTTTTCAGAATTGACGAGCGATCAAAGTTTTTGGAAAGGATGTCAAACCTGTACCAATTATGAAATTCTAAAAAGTAAAGACAACAAAATGTGTTTATGCACCGGAATGCTTTATGACCCAAAAGAAAAGCCTAAAGATCCGCCTAAGCACCCCTTTAATGTCAAAATATCAAACCGATTAAAATCAATTAAAGAAGCGCTTTTCTTAAAAAAATAACCCCCTCCCCAGCCCTCCCCGAAGGGGAGGGAGCCAAAGAGAAAAATAAAATAATCATAACAAAAAATTCCCCTTTGCCAGTTTCGGCTCCCCCTCCTTCGGAGGGGCTGGGGGGAAGAAAAAACAATAATTATGAAAAAAGTTGTATTAGCTTATAGCGGAGGATTAGATACCTCATATTGCCTAAAATATTTAAAAAACGAAAAAGGATATGAAGTTCATACCGTTCTTATAAATACAGGCGGATTTGATGATGCCGAACTAGCCGCTATTGAAGCAAGAGCTTACGAATTAGGAAGTGCGCAGCATACAAATCTTACCATCGTTGATAAATATTATGACAAATCCATTAAATATTTGATTTATGGAAATGTATTAAAAAATAATACCTATCCATTATCAGTAAGTGCCGAACGTGTTTTTCAAGCTATCGAAGCGATTAAATATGCAAAATCTGTTGGTGCCGAAGCGATTGCTCACGGAAGCACTGGCGCAGGAAATGACCAAATTCGTTTTGATTTAATTTTCCAAACCATCGCTCCCGAAATTGAAATAATCACTCCTATTCGTGATTTAAAATTATCAAGACAGGAAGAAGTGGATTATTTATCTAAAAATGGAGTTCATTATTCTTGGGAAAAAGCACAATATTCCATCAATAAAGGATTGTGGGGAACAAGCGTAGGCGGTAAAGAAACATTGACGTCAAATCAAACTTTACCAAGTGAAGCGTACCCTTCTCAATTGCAAAAAACGGGTGAAGAAAAAGTGACTCTACAATTTGAAAAAGGACAATTAGTAGGCATCAACGGAACATTGGATACCCCAACAAAAAACATCGTTACCTTAGAAAAACTAGCAAACGCTTACGCTATAGGTAGAGACACGCACGTAGGCGACACCATTATTGGAATTAAAGGAAGAGTTGGTTTTGAAGCCGCTGCACCTTTAATCATCATCAAAGCACACCATTTGTTAGAGAAACATACGCTAGGTAAATGGCAACAATACTGGAAAGAACAACTGGGAAACTGGTACGGAATGTTGTTTCATGAAGGACAATTCTTGGACCCTGTAATGAGAAACATCGAGGCTTTCCTAGAAGACACTCAAACGACTGTAAATGGAACGGTTATCGTTTCTCTAAAACCATATCACTTTACATTGGACGGAATTGAATCTGAAAATGATTTAATGAATACTACGTTTGGTCAATACGGTGAAATGAACAACGCTTGGACATCTGACGATGCCAAAGGATTTATCAAAATTCTGGGGAATGCCCAAAACATATTTTCATCTGTAAATAAACTGACCCATGATTAATTGAAATTCTGAATTAATCAACAAATATAAAATTTAACCACATAGAAACATAGAAAAAAGAACTTATACAGACCAATTCTTGGTTACACAAAGCTATATTTTACTCCAATAAGTGAAACGCTATATAAAATTAATAAAATCTATGTATCTATGTGGTTAAAAAATAATACAAATCGAATTACTCCAATAAGGATTAATTCTAGTACGTTTAAAAAATAAGATTATGATTAATATTGGAATAATTGGCGGTTCAGGTTATACTGCGGGTGAACTCATCAGAATATTGATGTTTCATCCCAATGCTACACTTGATTTTGTGTACAGCACGACAAACGCCGGAAAACCACTTCATGTCGCGCATCACGATTTGATGGGTGATATCGAAATGAACTTTACCGATACTGTAAATCCAAATGTGAATGTAGTTTTCTTGTGTTTAGGTCATGGTAAATCAAAATCGTTTTTAGAGCAAAATCAATTTGCGAGTCACACCAAAATCATCGATTTAGGAAATGATTTCAGATTAACAAAAGACAAAAATTTCAACGGAAAATCTTTCGTTTACGGTTTGCCAGAATTAAACAAAGCGAATATAAAAAACGCCCAATTTATAGCTAATCCAGGTTGTTTTGCGACAGCAATTCAACTAGCATTACTACCATTGGTTAAAAACGAAATGCTTACGACTGATGTTCACATCAATGCCACAACCGGAAGTACGGGAGCCGGAGTTTCACCTTCGGAAACAACACATTTCAGTTGGAGATCAAATAACATGTCGCATTATAAAGCTTTTGAACACCAACATTTAGGCGAAATAAACCAAAGTGTCAATCAATTGCAGGCGGATTATACCAGTGAATTGATTTTTGTTCCCAACAGAGGGGATTTTGCCAGAGGGATTTTCGCAACATTATACACAACAATCGAAGAAAACCTGGAAGATGTAGTGGCTAAATATGAGGCTTTTTACAAGGACCAGCCTTTCGTAACTATTACCACCACTGGAATCAACATGAAACAAGTGGTTCAAACGAATAAATGTATTATTAGTTTAATGAAAAAAGGAAACCGGTTATTGATAACATCAATAATTGATAACTTAACAAAAGGAGCCTCAGGACAAGCCATTCAAAACATGAATCTACTGTTTGGACTGGATGAAACCACAGGATTACATTTGAAACCAAGCGGATTTTAATCCCCTCCCCAACCCTCCCCGAAGGGGAGGGAGACGAAATGCAAAAAATAGTATAAATATAAAAACAACACCCCCCGTTGCAAGTTTTTATTCCCCCTCCTTCGGAGGGGGTTAGGGGGAGGATTATTATGAACTTATTTGACGTTTACCCATTATACAATATCACACCTGTTAAAGCACTAGATTGTACTATTACAGATGAAAAAGGTGTGGAATATTTAGATTTATATGGCGGTCATGGTGTAATTTCCATTGGACACACCCAACCGGATTATGTTTCCAAATTAAAAAATCAATTGAATAATATTGGTTTTTATTCCAATGCGATTCAGAATCCATTGCAAATAGAATTAGCAGAGAAATTAGGGAAACTTTCAGGATTGGAAGACTACACTTTATTCTTGTGCAGTTCTGGAGCTGAAGCCAATGAAAACGCCTTGAAATTAGCCTCTTTTCACAACAATAAATCTCGTGTGATTACTTTTGATAATTCCTTTCATGGAAGAACTTCGGCGGCAGTTGCGGTAACAGATAACAAAAAAATTATTGCTCCAATCAATGCACAACAAATCGTTACTTTTTTGCCCTTGAATAATATTGAGTTGGTAGAAAACGAACTAAAAAAAGGAGATGTTTCTTCTGTTATAATCGAAGGAATTCAAGGAGTGGGCGGTTTAGACCAAGGTACAACTGAATTTTTTCAGGCATTAGAAAAACTGTGCGAGACTTACGACTCCGTTTTGATTTTGGACGAAGTGCAATCAGGATACGGAAGAAGCGGAAAGTTTTTTGCACACCAACATCATGACATCAAAGCCGATATTATTTGTCTGGCGAAAGGAATGGGCAACGGATTTCCTATTGGCGGAATCTTGATTTCTCCAAAATTCACAGCGAGTTATGGATTATTAGGAACTACTTTTGGTGGAAACCATTTGGCTTGTGCTGCTGGAATAGCAGTTTTGGATGTGATTGAAAGCCAAAATTTAATGGATAACGTAAATGACGTTTACGCTTATTTTTTAGAGGCAATCAAACAAGTTCCTGAAGTTATTAAAGTAAAAGGAAAAGGATTAATGCTAGGTGTAGAATTTGATTTTGACGTAAGTACACTTCGTAAAAAAATGATTATGGACAAACATATTTTTACGGGAAATGCTAATAATAAAAACTTATTAAGAATCCTTCCTCCATTGACAATCAAGAAGGAAGCAATTGATACCTTTATTATAGCTTTAAAAGAAACATTGGCAGAATTGAAATGATTTTTTAAACATATAAGTCATCTAAGCTCCTAAACTTATGTGACTTATATGCTTAGATTTTTTTCTAAAATAGTAAACCAAAAACTAATGAACCACATATTACCAATAGAAAAACGAAATTCAGTTTTAAGCCTCATGGCCGAACTTCTTGAACAAGAAAGAGCCAATCTTAAGACTATAAATCAACAGGATATCAATAATTATTCTGGAGACGATTTGGCAATGGAAAAACGTTTATTGGTTGATGACGCCAAAATTGACGGTATGATTTTGTCCCTGCAACAATTAGCAAGTCAGGAAGATCCTATTGGCGTAGAACGTTTTAATTTCGACCATGAAAACGGAATGAAAATCATTAATAAAACAGCGGCTTTTGGAACCATAATGATTATTTATGAATCCAGACCCGATGTTACTGTTGAAGCTGGCGGAATCGCTTTTAAATCCGGAAATAAAATTCTATTGAAAGGCGGAAAAGAATCTTTGAAATCCAACTTGAAAATTGTGGAATTATGGCATCAGGCTTTAATAACAAACAATGTATCAAAGGAATGGGTGGAATACTTGAATTACAATCGGGAAGAAACACAAACGTTTTTAGAAAAACCCACACAAAAAGTGGACTTAATCGTTCCTCGTGGTGGCGAGAACTTAATCGCTTTTGTAAAAAAACACGCTACTTGTCCCGTAATAATTAGTGGTCGAGGTAATAATTTTGTGTATGTAAATAAAGAAGCCGATTTAAAAAAAGCGCTAGACATTATTATTAACGGAAAAATCTCTAACATATCTGTTTGCAATGCTTTAGATAAAGTTTTAATTGATACTAATCTTGAAAACTGGGAAGCTTTTGCAAAAAAAATAACTACCGAATTACAACAAAGAAACGTTACGATTTTGGGAGATGAAAGCATTTCCAGAGCAACAGCTGTTCCTCAGATTGAATCGGATTTAATTTGGTACGAAGAGTTTTTGGATTATAAAATTGTTATTGGAACAACCAATTCGGATCAGGAAGCAATTGACAAAATAAATAAATATTGTGGAGGTCATTCGGCTTCTATAATCACAAAAAATGATGCAATTGCCCAGAAATTCATGGAAAATGTAGATACTGCAGCCGTATATCAAAACGCCTCTACCCGATTCACGGATGGAGGACAGTTTGGTTTAGGTGGCGAATTGGCGATAAGCACGGACAAATTACACCAACGTGGGCCAATCGGCTTGCAACATCTAGTTACTAATAAGTGGTATATTTACGGAAATGGACAAATCAGGTAAAAATTAGTAGAGACAAGTTGCGACTTGTCTAAACAAAAAATAAAAATGGCCAAAAAAAGAATTTTATTAAAGTTAGGAAGCAATACATTAACCAAAGAAACCAATCACATTTCGAGAGGAAAGATTGAAGATATTGGAATGCAAATAGCGGCTTTACAAAACGAGTACGAGTTTATCATTGTGAGTTCGGGCGCGATTGCTGCGGCCAAACAATTTGTAAAACTGGACAACCACGACAAAGATGTTTTTGTAAAACAAGCACTAGCTTCGATTGGTCAGCCACATTTAATGCGGATTTATCATGAAAATTTCCGTGATTTAGGATTGCTGATTTCGCAATGTTTACTTTCTTATTCTGATTTTGAAAAAGAACAATCTAAAGTAAATATCGTAAACACCATCAATGTGTTAGTCAAAAATAATTATATCCCAATTATCAATGAAAATGATACCGTAGCAACGGATGAGATCCAGTTTGGTGATAATGATAAATTAGCTGCGCTGACAGCCGTTTTATTAAATGTTGACCTTCTGATTATCGCCACCAATACGAATGGGATTTATACCAAAGCATCCATCCATGATGCCGTTCCTGAAACCATTTCTTTGGTAACTGATTTAAAAGTATTGGAAAAAGAAATCGGCGATTCAAAATCCTCACATGGAACTGGCGGAATGCAGTCTAAAATTGAAGCATCGGCAATCGCCAAAGCCGCTACTATCGAAACCTGGATTGTAAATGGCTTGGAAGACAATTTTATTTTAAAAGCTTTAAAAAACGAAATACCATTTACTAAAATTGTATAAATGTTGATGCGGTTAATCGTTAATTCGGTTAATTGATTAAACACACGAGCAAAGCGAACTGACGAAGTAAATAACCGATTAAACAAATTAAGATAATGAACTACATATCCATACAAAACATAGATTCGCTCGACGAATGGGTGAAACAAGCATTAAAAATCAAGAAAAAACCACTTAAAAATAAAAAACTGGGTAAGAACAAAACCTTAGGAATGTTGTTTTTTAATTCCAGTTTAAGAACACGTTTGAGTACACAAAAAGCAGCTTTGAATTTGGGAATGAACGTCATGGTAATGAATTTCACCAGCGAAGGTTGGACATTAGAATTTGAAGATGGAGCCATCATGAACTCCGGTGCTTCGGAACATATTAAAGAAGCGGCTGCAGTAGTTTCTCAATATTGCGATATTATTGCCATCAGGGCTTTTGCCGGATTGGTAGACAAAGAAAAAGACAATGCCGAAACCGTTCTTATGGGTTTCTTAAAATACGCCACGGTACCGGTTGTCAATATGGAAAGTGCTACAGGACATCCATTACAATCACTAGCCGATGCAATTACAATGGCTGAACACAAAACGGAACACCGTCCAAAAGTAGTTTTGACTTGGGCACCACATCCTAAAGCTTTACCTCAAGCGGTACCCAATTCCTTTGTGGAAATGATGCAATTACAAGAGGCTGATTTTGTAATTACGCATCCTGAAGGCTACGAATTGAATCCTGAAATCACGAAAGACTCCAAGATTGAATACGACCAAGACAAAGCTTTCGAAAACGCCGATTTTATCTATGCCAAAAACTGGAGCAATTATAACGAGTATGGTCAGATTACAAATTCCGACCCAAACTGGACCGTAACTGCCGATAAAATGAAGCTGACCAATAATGCTAAATTCATGCACTGTTTGCCAGTAAGACGTAACGTAATTGTAACGGATGATGTGATTGACAGTGAAAATTCAATTGTTATCGAACAAGCCAATAATAGAACCTATGCCGCGCAATTAGTGTTGCAGAAGATTTTAGAAAGTGGAAAATAGAGAAAAGATTTTTAAAATATTAAAAATGAGTCCAAAACCCAAAACCCAGAACCTAAAATCCCTTTCAATCATAAAAATTGGTGGAAACATCATTGATAACCCAACGGAATTGTCACAATTTTTATCCGATTTTTCTAAGATTGAAGGCTACAAAATACTCGTTCATGGCGGAGGAAAATCAGCTACCAAAATGGCCGAAAGCATTGGTTTAATTCCACAAATGATTGATGGAAGACGCATCACCGATGCCGCTATGCTTGATGTAGTTGTGATGATTTATGCAGGTCAAATCAACAAAAATATTGTTACCCAATTACAATCAAAATCAACTAATGCGATGGGGTTCTCTGGTGCTGATGGAAATTTAATTCTATCGGATAAAAGAAACCATCCTACAATCAATTATGGTTTTGTGGGCGATGTAAAAAAAGTGAATACGGAATTGTTAGAAACATTACTTTCAACTGGAATAGTTCCTGTATTTTGCGCAATAACACACGATGGAAAAGGACAATTATTAAACACGAATGCCGATACCATTGCTAGCGAATTGGCAATTGCTTTATCAGAATTTTTTGATGTAACTTTGAATTATTGCTTCGAAAAACCCGGCGTTTTACATGATGCCGAAGATGATTCTTCCGTAATTGAGAACATAAATCAAGAATTATATTCTAAATTAAAAGTCGAAGGCGCCATACATTCTGGCATGATCCCTAAATTAGACAACTGTTTCAACAGTTTATCCAAGGGAGTTCAAAAAATAAAAATTGGTCATCACCGAATGTTGAAAGATTCAAAGGCAATTTGCACACGCATCAAATTATAAAAAAAGTTGAACACAAATTTCACAGATTTGCACAAAATTTTTTATTTCAATTAAAAAAAAATCTGTGAATCCGTGGCTAAAATAAGTATGAAAAATATAGAAATCCTTACACAAGAAGCCATTTCGCTATTAAAAGCACTGATTGAAACGCCTTCATTTTCAAGTGAAGAAGACCAAACTGCACTTTTAATCGAAAATTGGTTTACACAAAATAGTATTCCTTTCGAAAGAGAGAATAACAATATTTGGGCTTTCAATAAACATTTTGATACCACCAAACCTACGCTATTACTCAATTCGCACCACGATACTGTAAAACCAAACCAAGGTTATACTAATGATCCATTTGAAGCTATCGTAAAAGACGGCAAATTATTTGGACTGGGAAGCAATGATGCGGGAGGTTGTCTGGTTTCACTTTTAGCCACTTTTGTACATTTTTATTCGAATGAGAATCTGCCTTACAATATTGTGATGGTAGCTTCAGCCGAAGAAGAAAGCAGCGGGAAAAATGGATTAAACAGCGTATTGAAACATTTACCGAAACTTGAATGTGCGATTGTGGGAGAACCTACATTGATGCAATTGGCCGTAGCCGAAAAAGGATTATTGGTACTCGATGTCATCGTAAAAGGTACTGCAAGTCACGCTGCACACAACAATCCTGACAATCCTATTTACAATGCGATACCCGTTATCGAATGGTTTAACAGCTATCAATTCGAAAAAATATCGGAGGTTTTAGGTCCTGTAAAAATGACCGTAACACAAGTCACTGCAGGTAAACAACACAACGTAGTTCCCGCCGAATGTCATTTGGTTGTCGATATCAGAGTGAATGATCGTTATAATAATCAAGAAATATTAGATATTGTAAAAAAACATTTGACTGCCGAAGTCAATCCACGTTCGATGCATTTAAATGCGTCATCAATTCCTGTTGCACACGAATTAGTACAAGCAGGAATAACATTGGGAAGAACCACGTATGGATCGCCTACCCTTTCGGATCAATCGGTTTTGAGTTGTCAATCCTTGAAATTAGGACCTGGTGAAACCCTGCGGTCACACTCGGCAGACGAATTTATATTTATAAACGAAATAGAAGAAGGAATTCAATTGTATATCAAAATACTAACTGATTTTTTTAAATAATAATAATCTGTAGGGACAAGTCGCGACTTGTCCCTACGAAAAAAAAATAAAAATCATGAAACTTTGGGAAAAAGGAATACCAACAGATAAACAAATAGAACATTTCACCGTTGGTAACGACAGAGAACTGGATTTAGTGCTGGCAAAATACGATGCTTTAGGTTCTATAGCACATGCAAAAATGCTTGGACAAATTGGTCTTCTAACAGACTCCGAAACCGTTTCTCTGGTTTTGGCTTTGGAAGAAATTATAAGAGACGTTGAAAACGGTAAATTCGAAATCGAAGACAGTTTCGAGGACGTACATTCTAAAATCGAGTATCTATTAACGGTAAAATTAGGCGATGCCGGAAAAAAAATTCATACTGCTCGTTCTCGTAACGATCAAGTATTGGTAGACGTTAATTTGTATCTAAAAGACGTGGTTAAAGAACTAAAGCAACAAGTAAAAAGTCTTTTTGATTTGCTAATGGAGTCGGCCGAAAAACATCAAAATATTTTATTGCCAGGATATACTCACCTTCAAATTGCGATGCCTTCTTCTTTTGGAATGTGGTTTTCTGCCTATGCCGAAACCTTAATTGATGATGTAACGATGCTGAATGCCGCTTTGAAAATTGTAGACCAAAATCCATTAGGTTCGGCCGCAGGTTACGGAAGTTCTTTTCCTATCGATAGAACATTTACGACTAAAGAATTAGGGTTTGAAACCTTAAAATTCAATTCTGTAGCGGCACAAATGAGCCGTGGAAAATCAGAAAAAACGGTTGCTTTTGCCATGAGTAGTGTTGCTGCAACTTTGGCAAAATTTTCTATGGATGTTTGTTTGTATATGAGTCAGAATTTTGATTTCATCACTTTGCCTGCCCATCTTACAACAGGCTCGAGTATCATGCCGCATAAGAAAAATCCGGATGTTTTTGAATTGATTCGTGGAAAATGCAACAAGATTCAAGCATTGCCATACGAAATTACTTTAATTACCAACAACCTTCCTAGTGGTTATCACAGAGATTTACAATTATTGAAAGAAGGTTTATTTCCAGCAATTCAAAACCTGAAAGCATGTTTAGATATCGCTATTTTTGCGATTAAAGACATTAAAGTGAAAAAACACATTTTAGACGATAAAAAATACGATTATTTGTTTACGGTAGATTCCTTAAACGAAATGGTTGTTGCAGGAATGCCTTTTAGAGATGCGTATAAAGCCGTTGCTGAGCAATTAGAAAATGGTACTTTCCAATCTCCAAAAGAAACCAAACATACACACGAAGGAAGTATTAATAATTTGTGTTTAGATCAAATTAAGAAAAAAATGGACGATTCCTACTAATTATTTTTACCGGTTTGTCTAAAAAATAAAACCGCAAATTCGCTAATTTAATACAGTGATTAATTAGCGAATTTGCGGTAAACTATTTAAAACAATCCTATTTACTATACTTTTCTTCCTAACTCCTCCGCATCAATATCACTGTGCGAAACATTATAAATGGCTTTTCCGTCTTTAATTAAAATCAATTGTGGAGATTGATGGGTCACTACAAAACGATTTACAATTTCATTAGAAATATCGCGATGCGCTATTAAATCTAAAAAATAAGGTGTAACTTTATCTGAACTATTGAACTCATTTTCAAACTGTTTTAGCGCCATTCTACTTATACTGCATCGAGTACTGTGTTTGAAAATGGCTACCGGTTTTTCATTTGAAATAGCGATAATTTCATCCAGTTGTACCAAATCAGTTAATTCATTCCAGTTGATTTTGTTTTCTTTAAAATCCTTGTCGTCTGAACTACTAAAAATATTTTTGAAAAAACTCATAATTGTCTTTTTTTAAGACATTTTGACTTTAAAGTATGATACCAATCATAAATTTTCCGTCAATTTGTCTGTATTATTGTATTGGAATATATATTGAATATAATTCGTAAAGTTAAGTAAAAGCTACAAAACAATGTACCATCATGAACATAAATAAATTTACAATCAAATCCCAGGAAGCCATTCAGCTTTCGCAACAATTGGCACAAAGCTATGGGCAACAACAAATAGAAAATGAACATATTTTTAAAGCTATTTTTGAAGTCGACGAAAATGTGGCACCTTTTATTTTAAAAAAACTGAATGTAAATGTGCCCTTGTTTCTTCAAATATTAAACAGTACAATCCAGAGTTTTCCAAAAGTTTCTGGTGGCGAAATTATGCTTTCCAGAACTGCAAACACCACGCTGAACGAAGCTGAAATTATTGCAAAAAAAATGAATGATGAATTCGTTTCTGTGGAGCATTTAATTTTATCAATTTTTGATTCTAAAAGTAAAGTATCCCAAATATTAAAAGATCAGGGCGTTACCGGAAAAGGGCTAAAAGCTGCTATCGATGAATTGCGAAAAGGAGAACGGGTAACTTCGGCATCTGCTGAAGAAACCTATAATTCCTTAAATAAATATGCCAAAAATCTTAACGAATTAGCTCGAGCAGGGAAACTCGATCCAGTAATTGGTCGTGACGAGGAAATACGCAGGGTATTACAAATTCTAACCCGAAGAACTAAAAACAACCCAATGCTCGTGGGAGAACCAGGAGTGGGAAAAACCGCCATTGCTGAAGGATTGGCACACCGAATTGTAGATGGAGATGTTCCAGATAATTTGAAAGATAAAATCGTTTATTCGCTTGATATGGGAGCTTTGATTGCTGGCGCCAAATACAAAGGAGAATTTGAAGAACGATTAAAATCCGTGGTGAAAGAAGTGACTTCTGCCGAAGGCGATATAGTTTTATTCATTGACGAAATCCATACCCTTGTGGGAGCTGGTGGTGGCGAAGGCGCTATGGATGCGGCTAATATTCTGAAACCGGCTTTGGCTCGTGGAGAACTTCGCGCCATTGGAGCCACAACATTGGACGAATATCAAAAATATTTTGAAAAAGACAAAGCACTCGAAAGACGTTTCCAAAAAATTGTGGTCGAAGAACCGGATACCGAAAGTGCTATTTCTATTTTGCGCGGAATTAAAGAAAAATACGAAACGCATCATAAAGTCCAAATCAAAGACGATGCTATTATTGCCGCTGTCGAACTATCGCAACGGTATATTACCAACCGGTTTCTTCCAGATAAAGCTATTGATTTAATGGATGAAGCCGCTTCAAAACTGCGTATGGAAATCAATTCGAAACCCGAAGAACTGGATGTTTTGGATCGAAAAATCATGCAATTGGAAATTGAAATTGAAGCCATTAAACGAGAAAAAGACGAAAGCAAACTTAAAATTTTGGGAATGGATTTGGCCAATCTCAAAGAAGATCGCAACGAAATCTACGCCAAATGGAAATCAGAGAAAGACGTTGTCGATAATATTCAAGCCGTAAAAACGGAGATTGAAGACTTTAAATACGAAGCTGAACGTGCAGAACGTGAAGGCGATTATGGAAAAGTAGCTGAAATTCGGTATGGTAAAATCAAGGAAGCGCAAGAACGTTTAGCTATTTTACTCAAGGAATTACAAGAAAACCAATCCGGAACTTCGTTGATAAAAGAAGAAGTTACCCGCGAAGACATTGCCGAAGTAGTGGCTAAATGGACCGGAATTCCAGTAATGAAAATGCTTCAAGGCGAACGAGAAAAACTACTGAAACTGGAAGATGAATTGCATCACAGAGTCGTAGGACAGGAAGAAGCCATTGAAGCCGTAAGTGATGCCGTGCGCAGAAGCCGTGCGGGATTGCAGGACATGAAAAAACCGGTGGGAACCTTTCTTTTCCTTGGAACTACGGGAGTTGGTAAAACCGAATTGGCAAAAGCCTTGGCCGAATACCTGTTCGACGATGAAAATGCGATGACCCGTATTGACATGAGTGAATATCAAGAACGCCACAGCGTAAGTCGTTTGATGGGTGCGCCTCCGGGATATGTAGGTTATGATGAAGGCGGACAATTGACCGAAGCCGTACGTAGAAAACCGTATTCTGTGATTTTGTTGGATGAGATTGAAAAAGCCCATCCGGACACGTTTAATATCTTGCTACAAGTCTTGGATGAAGGACGTTTGACAGATAACAAAGGGCGTTTAGCCGATTTTAAAAACACGATTATCATCATGACTTCAAACATGGGAAGCCAGATTATTCAGGAGAAATTCGAAAATCTAAAAGGAAGTGTGGAAGCGGCAACAGAATTGGCCAAGATAGAAGTTCTAGGGTTGCTAAAACAAACGGTGCGTCCTGAATTTATCAATCGTATTGATGAAATCGTAATGTTCACGCCATTGACTACTAAAAATATAGCTCAAATTGTAGGTTTACAACTAAAAAGCGTAAGCAAAATGTTGGCACAACAAGGCATCACGATGGACGCGACTCCGGAAGCTATTGCCTACTTATCAGAGAAAGGATACGATCCACAATTTGGAGCCAGACCCGTGAAAAGAGTGATTCAAAGAGACGTGCTCAATGAATTATCCAAAGAAATTCTATCCGGAAAAATAACAACCGACAGCATTGTGTTGATAGATGCTTTTGATGGAAAACTGGTTTTTAGAAATCAAAGTGAGTGAGTTTCTCAAGTTTCTAGAAACATTTAAACTTATGAAAACACTGGTCGAAAGGCTAGTGTTTTTTTATACTTTACAGTTTTTTTGAAGTAAACCAGCTGATTTGCTTGCCATTTTATAATTAAAATCCACAAAAAAGTAAAAACGACATTCCAACTTTAATTTATACCTGCAACTTCACAAGTTGGAAAGTGTACAATTGGAAAATTACACGAATTGGCTATAAAACAGAGTTTGTTTGCTTTTTTATGCAAGCTAAGTGCCTCTTCTACTTTTTCTTTGTTAGTAATCCGAACTTTTGGATTCAGTTTAATCACAATAAAGCGCCCGCTACCGTCGTCCGAAATTTCCAGAGTTGCCTCTGCCTCGTCCGTATAGGTTATCACGTCGATACCATTTTGTTTACAAACATACAAGTAAGACATCATGTGACAGGATACCACGCTACTCAATAACAGGTCTTCAGGATTGTACAAAGCAGGATCTCCTTTGAAAGCTTTAGCAGCCGAAACATTTAAAACAGTCTTACCATCAATAGTTATGGTATGACTTTTAGTATACGTCGCCGCTTCCTTCTTGGAAAAAAGCCAATCTAATTTAGCTTTAAATACATGTTTAAATTGCATACTTATTTTTATTTCAAATGTAATTAAAAACAGTATCGCTACTACAGAAAGATTTTGGGTGAATATTAACTAAAAATTTACCTGTTTTATAAATAGAGTAAATCAAAAAGTAGTAGCTTCGCATCACTAAACAATCAATATGCGTAGATTAGATTTGGGTACAACAATACCAAAATCCGCGCTGTAAAAAACAATCAAAATGGCATCAGGTTTTTTCGCACTATTAGATGATATCGCAGCAATCATGGATGATGTTGCAGTAATGAGTAAAATTGCAGCCAAAAAAACGGCTGGTATTTTAGGTGATGATTTAGCCGTAAATGCCGAGAAAGCTTCCGGATTTATTTCGTCAAGAGAACTCCCCGTATTATGGGCAATTACAAAAGGTTCTTTCCTAAATAAAGTAATCATTTTACCCATCGCCTTTCTACTGAGTGCATTTTTACCGGTAGCTGTTATCATAATTTTAGTACTTGGCGGACTTTATTTAGCTTACGAAGGCGCCGAAAAAATATACGAATACTTCTTCCCCCACGAACATGCAAAACACGAAATTTTAATGGAACTGTTGACCGAGGAACAAATTTTAGCTTTCGAAAAAGAAAAAATCAAATCAGCTATAGTAACCGATTTTATTTTATCAGTAGAAATCGTAATTATTGCATTGGGAACTGTAATTGGCAAACCCATTTCATCACAAATAATGGTAGTTTCTATCATTGCAATCATAGCAACCGTTGGTGTTTACGGCATTGTGGCCCTAATTATCCGAATGGATGAAGCAGGTTTAAAACTGATGCAACTGAGTTCCAAAGAGAAAAGTTTTTCAAAAACGTTAGGAAATATTCTGGTACAAGCCTTGCCAAAAGTCATCAAAAGTTTATCCGTAATAGGTACAATCGCTTTATTATTAGTGGCTGGCGGCATATTTGTACATGAAATTCCGTTCCTGCACGACATACTACCACAAATACCGTCCATAATAACTGAATTTATAATCGGCCTTGTATTTGGTGCTATTGTCTTGGGAATTGTAACCCTGTTTAAAAAGATAATTGGCAAAAAGTAAAGACACTTTAGTCTCACTCATGAATATCAACAAAAACTGACTACTATAAATTTGTAACGGCAAGAGCAGAACACTTGCTTGCACAGAAAGTGATCTAAAAAACTGCACCAAAGAATTAAAGAATACCAATATACTAAAACAACTTATATATTCTGTGAATTGGAATCATCACACCTTGCTTTAATATCACATTTTTGTCTGTAACACCCCAAACCGTTGTATCAACTATTTTTTTTGATTCGTTATCCTCAAAGTAAATTTTAATTTTTGAATGTTCTAAATTACCCAATGCTAAAGCCCTGTTGATCTCACTTATTCTAGTTTTTATTTCGTCAACATCGTTAAGGACGTCTGTTTGTGGAAATTTAAGAAGAGTTATGTCTTCTTTATCGATGATTTTGAATTCTTCTTTCATAATTGTAAAAATTTAATAAATACTAAATTACAGTATTTTGGTAAAGTAAAAACTTGACCCCTTTTATTCGCTGTAATACTACCTACAAAAATAAAACCTCCTTGTTTTGTTAGTGCCAATTTTATATTAATTTTTTCTATGGCTCAAAATCTGGATGTTTAAAGTAAATGTTCTCTATATCCATGTACAAATTCTTTAAAAGTAAGTGTAAATCTAAAAAAACCAATAAATATGAACAACGACTAATTAAAATCCTAAAAAAAACACATTATCTCTATTTTCTACTCTTTATAAAATTCACTATTTTTGCAGTCTAAAATTTTAGTCATGCCAAACAAGAAATACAAAATAGCAGTCATCCAATTAAACCTTAATGATATTGCCGAAAACAATCTAAAAAAATGTTTAAGTTGGGTTCGTGATGCAGCAAATCAAGGTGCCGAAGTTATTTCGTTGCCGGAATTATACAGCAGTCATTATTTTTGTCAAAGTGAAGATGTAGATAACTTTGCTTTAGCAGAACCTTTGTATAGTACTTCTTTTATCGCTTTTAGTGCTTTGGCAAAAGAATTAGGAGTAGTAATTATTGTTCCTTTCTTCGAAAAAAGAATGGCAGGAATATACCACAATAGCGCCTACATTATTGATACTGATGGTTCCGAAGCAGGATTATACCGCAAAATGCACATTCCGGACGATCCTCATTTTTATGAAAAATTCTATTTCACCCCCGGTGATTTGGGCTTTAAAACGATTCCAACTAAAAAAGGAAAGGTTGGAACGCTGATTTGTTGGGATCAATGGTATCCGGAAGCAGCTCGTTTGACGGCTCTACAAGGTGCTGAAGTATTGTTTTACCCAACCGCAATTGGATGGCATCCACAAGAAAAAGAACAATACGGCGAAAACCAACATGGCGCTTGGATGAGTGTTATGAAGGGACATGCGGTTGCGAATGGCGTTTATGTTGCTGCTGCAAATAGAATTGGCTTAGAACAGTACTTGCCTGATACGGCGGGAATTCAGTTTTGGGGATCTTCATTTATTGCTGGACCACAAGGCGAAATTTTGGCGCAAGCCTCACACGACAAAGAAGAAATCCTGATTGCTGAAGTAGATTTAGACTTACAGGAAAATGTGCGTCAGAACTGGCCATTTTTCAGAGACAGAAGAATTGATGCTTTTGGTGATATTACAAAAAGAGCCATCGACTAAATCGTCATTATATAATTAAAAAATCCCTGCTAAGAAATTATTCTAAGCAGGGATTTTATTTAAAACTTCTACTTTTAATTTAAATCTGGTTGAAATATTTTAACGGTACCGTCACCTTCACTGCTCACCACTACTAAACTTCTTTTGGTTGGACTTTTCGAAGCTGGAATAAAAAGTAACCCTTCTGGTGCATCACCTGTTTTTAAAATCTGTAAAAATTTTGGAGTTGCTGGAATAGTGACATCATACACCATAAGAGCATCTGCTCTTTCCAATCCAACGAAAAGAATAGTTTTTTGTCCCATTTTAGCAACAACAACTGATTCTGGTTCTACTGATTTATCATCACTTCGATTGTCATCATAGACACCAAACTCTTGCGCTTTCTTGTCTAATTCATTTTTACTATCATAAACCATTTCTCCTGTGTTTCCATTCCAAATAGAGAACGAACGGGCTCCAAAAGAAACTAATTCATCAAAATCACCATCGCCGTCCGTATCACCCATTTTGGTATTGATATTCAATCTTCCCATACTTGCCTCAGCTTTTAAAGCCGCCGCATTAGGAAACGCTAATGGATCCAGAACAACCGAAGAGCTGCTAATTCTTTTTACATCAACAAAAGCACTATATTCTCTAGCATCTCCTTCATTTGCAGTAACAAAATAAGGAATATTATTTATTTCAAAATTACTAATTGCATCGGGTTGAAACATTCCTTTAACTTTCCATGTATTAGCCAAAACACCTCCATCTTTATCACTAATGTCAATAGCATTTTCGGCAAGATTGTAGTCTTTAAAACCTAAAGGAAAAATAGTAGTGATCGTTTTGGTTGCCAAATCAATTTTAGCTACTCCGTTATTTTCCTGTAAAGTCACCCAAGCCGTTTTTGAATCAGCAGAAATCGTGATGTATTCCGGTTCAATATCTGAGGCAAAATTATTAGTTGGACTTGCAATTCTGAATCCTTTGGTTTTCAATGTACTCAATTGATTGCTAAAACTTCCGAAATTTAAAGTCGTCACTGCATAATTATTATTGACTGCGATAATCGAAACAGAACCGTCGGGATCTATAGAATACGTATCATTTGGCTCACCTTCATTGGCAGTCATGATATAATTTCCGTCAGGAGAGAAAGTAATCATATCCGGTAAAGCACCAACCGTAATTTCTTTGATGACACTGTACTTAGCCGTATCAAGAACGACCACCTTTCCTGCATCTTGCTTATTTGGTTTTGCTTCTAATGCAACTGCTAATTTGCCATTAAAAGTTGCAACGCTATTTGAAGTTCCATTAAACGGCGTTAAATCGATACTTGCTACAAAAACCGGACTTGATGGATTAGATAAGTCGATAACATCAATTCTATTCGTATTACTGTTGTTTACGGTAAATAACTTTTTAGAAACCTCATCATACGCACTTATTTCAGCAGCTCCGGCACCACCAATCACAATTGAACCAATTTCTTTGAAAGTGGCAGCGTTTTCATTGATAACCAACTCAGGAGATCCCTCTTTATCAGAATCCTTTTCGCAACTTGACAATACCATAATTGCCGCTAATAGTGTAATACCATATTTCTTCATAAGTGTATTTTTAATTTTTATCAAAAATAACTAGCTGAAGACCAACAAGAATTAACTAAATATTATATAATCATTACCAAAACTATTCTTATAAATTTATGAAATATTGGAAATGAATGGTTGCAAACTATTTTAAAATCCTACTGAATGTTTATATTTGCAGACTTTAAAATTAGATATGCTGTATGACTACAAATAATAGAAGATTTCCAGCTGAATGGGAAAAGCAACAAGGCATTTTACTTTGTTTTCCGCATAACGGTAAAGACTGGCCGGGGAAATACGAGACTGTTCAATGGGCTTTTGTAGAATTCATTAAAAAAGCAGCTTCTTTTGAGCAAGTCTTTTTAGTAGTTGCTGATGAAAACCAAAAAGAGAAAGTCAATACGATGCTGGAAACAGCTCATGTTGTGCTAACAAATGTTTCCTACATCATTCATAAAACCAACAGAAGTTGGATGCGTGATTCAGGTCCGATAATTGTCAAAAACGGAGCCGAAAGAGAAGCTTTGAACTTTAATTTTAATGGTTGGGCAAAATATAAAAACATTCAATTAGATAAATTTGTTCCTGCCAAAGTAGGAGAATTTCTGAATATTCCTATTACTCAAGTTTTATACAAAGGAAAACCGGTAATTGTAGAAGGTGGCGCGATTGATACTAACGGAAGAGGAACTTTATTGACTTCAGAAGAATGCTTGATGCATCCGGATATTCAGGTTCGGAATCCCAATTTCACTAAAGCCGATTATGAAGCCGTTTTCAGGGAATATCTTGGGATAACCAATGTAATTTGGTTAGGCAATGGAATTGAAGGTGATGATACGCACGGCCATATTGATGATTTATGTCGATTTGTGAATGAAGATACTATTGTGACTATTGTAGAAACAGATCCAACGGATAATAATTACAAACCGTTGCAAGACAATTTAAAACGCTTACAAAATGCCAAACTAGAAAATGGAAAATCACCTATAATTGTGACTCTACCAATGCCAAAACAGCTGGAATTTGATGGCTTGCGATTGCCTGCCAGTTATGCCAATTTTCTAATTTTGAACAATTGTGTTTTGGTACCTACTTTTAACGACAGTAACGACCGAAAAGCATTGAACATCCTTGCAGAATGTTTTCCTGATCGAGAAATCATTGGGATCAGTGCTACTGATTTTATTTGGGGTTTTGGAACATTGCATTGCCTAAGCCAGCAAATTCCTGAGTAAATTTAGAATAGAAAAATATAACACATAAAAAAGACTTGTGGATCTAATTCCTACAAGTCTTTTCTTTTTTTAATATTTTATGACTATTTATGTAATAACCATGGTATAATGTCGTATTTTAAAATCAGGATAAAATTATGTAACAATCTGATTTAAAGCTATTTTACTTAAAGTTAATTCTTTTGACTTTACGACTTTTAAACTTTCGACTTACTTATCTCTTGTAAACGGTATTTTTTGCCCATCAGGAATCAACATATCAAATCCCATTAGACTGTCATTAAATTCAAATTTAAGTCCCGCAAGTTTCGATGCAAACGTATTTTTTCCAGTTGGCTCCACGGAAAAGCTTGGATAATTGGTAATCAAAACATTTAACAACCCATTTTTCTCTGAAAAAACAATTTTTATAGGCGCCATTGATGTAGAAAAAGTTCCTAAATACCCATCCAGAATCACATCTTTTTCAATCAATCCTTTGTCTGCTGTCCAGGTGTTATTTGCTGTGTTGCTGTCCGGTAAAACATGATCCGGATCTAGTGTGATACTTTCGATTTCTTCCGTCGAATTGTGTTTAAAAGACCACGCTTTATTTTTTTGCCAAACTTCTACCGGCAATTGAACGCGCGTTATTTTTCCGCTTTTCGTTTTTACGTCTAAACTTACCGGCATAGTCATTTTTTCGAAGTTTTCAATCGAAATTACAACTCCTTGTTTTGGGTCGTTTTTCACGTATTTGATTGAATTAATCCCTTGGTCTAAACGCCAATTGTATTGAAACCAACCACGCCAGAACCAACTCAAATCTTCTCCAGCAACATTTTCTATTGTTCGAAAGAAATCGTCCGGTTGCGGATGTTTGTATGCCCAACGCTCAATATAAGTTTTCAAAGCCCGATCAAATCGTTCCGGCCCAAGAACTTGCTCTCTTAAAATCACTAATCCTGAACTTGGTTTCGAATACGCCAAAAGACCTATATTAGACTCTTTCATGTTATCCGGAGAACTCATTATGGTTTCCAGATTTGGACTCGTGTACACTTCTGCCCTTTGATGCATATCCGCACGCGGCTCTTTATATTCCCCATTATTAAAATCTACTGAACTCAATGAATTAATAAAAGTATTGAAACCCTCATCCATCCAGGCAAACAGTCTTTCATTGGATCCTACAATCATAGGAAACCAAATATGACCAAATTCATGATCTGTAACACCCCATAAATCTGCTCCTTTTGACTCCCAGCTACAAAAAACAATTCCTGGATATTCCATTCCGCCTTCATTTCCGGCAACATTTGTAGCCGCTGGATACGGATATTCTAACCATCTTTTTGAATAATTTTCTATAGTAGCCTTTGTATATTCTGTGGAACGTCCCCATGCGGCATCTCCGGCACTTTCTATCGGATAAACGGAAATTGCCAATGATTTTTTACCGCTAGGTAAATTGATTTTTGCTGCGTCTAAAATAAATACTGCTGAAGAGGACCAAGAGAAATCACGGGCATTTGTGATTTTGTAATTCCACGTTTTAGTAGTTGCAGTAATCATTTTTGATGAATTTTCAACTTCGGCAGCAGTACGGATAAAAACTGTTTTATCACTTTGTTTTGCTTGCGCTAAACGCTTTTGCTCTTCGGCAGAATAGACTGTGGTAGGATTCAGTAATTCGCCGGAAGCCACCACAATATGATTGGATGGTGCTGTAATACTGACATCAAAATCACCATATTCTAAATAAAATTCCGACGCTCCAAGATACGGATTCGTATTCCAGCCTCGTACATCATCATAGACACACATACGTGGATACCACTGTGCTATGGTGAAAATTTTTCCGTTTTTAGTTTCCAAAATCCCCATTCTGTCTGATCCTTCAAAAGGAGCTATAAACGAAAAGTCGATTTTTATTTTAACAGAACCGCCTTTAGCATTTAATACTTGCGGGAGAAATACCTGCATTCTAGTATCCGTAATAATGTACTTAACTTCTGCTTCAGTTGATTTTCCTTTTACAGTAGTAATTACTTTGACTGATTTTATTTTATGTCCGCCATCAAAAATTTGGCCTTGAGCCCCATTTCTACTTCCTGTAATTAGAACAACTGCATTTCCACGGGAATCCGCTTTGAATAAATTCTGGTCTACATTCATCCAAACAAAAGCCATTTTATCCGGACTGTTGTTCGTATAGGTGATGATTCCTGTACCCGAAATTTCGTTACTTTTTTCATCCAGTTTTGCCGTTAATTTATAATCAGCGCTATTTTGCCAATATTCAGCTCCAGGCTGACCACTCGCAGATCGTGTACTTGTTCCGTTTTTGGAATAAAAAAACGGAGCAAAAGCATCATGATAATCGTAGTTAGAAACTGCATTACCGGATGCATTTGCTGGGGTTTGCTGTGCCCAAATAGATGTAAATCCCAATAATAAAGCCAAATGCAGCATGACTCCGCGACGAATTTTTTTCATTTTCTAATTGTTTATATCACAAATTAATGAAAAAAAAGAGGATTTTGAACTATTGAGATCGAATTGATTCCATTATAAATCAATAAAATCATGTTTAAAGCGTATCAGAATTAAAAATTATAAAATATATTTACGCCAGAAAACCATTTTTAAAGTAACCCGAAAAAATAATTTTGACAACTCTAATTAAAAACTCGAATCTCACTGCAGAAATTAAACATTTTGGAGCTGAATTAATTTCTTTAAAAACAAACCACGATAGAGAATACATCTGGGAAGGAAATCCGGTATTTTGGGGCAAGCACGCTCCTGTTTTATTCCCAATTGTTGGGACTTTAAAAAATAATTCCTTTCACTATAATGCAATGGAATATCATTTATCGCGACACGGCTTTGCCAGAGATATGGAGTTTGAATTGATCAATGCAACAGAAAACAGTGCTGTTTTCTCCCTACACTCTTCTGAAGAAACTTTAAAAGCATATCCGTTTGACTTTGAATTGCAAATCATTTACACATTACACGGGCATAATTTATCGATTGCATATAAAGTAATCAACAACGGAAAAACTGCAATGCCGTTTGCTATTGGCGCACATCCTGCTTTTGCTTTGCCAAATCAATTCGAGAGTTATGCTATTGCTTTTGAAAAAGAAGAACCATTGAAATATTATCTTTTGGAGGATGATTTAATTTCAAATAAAACGAAGAAATTAGACGTTCTTAATAAATATATTCCGCTGACGTATGAGTTGTTTGAAAACGATGCTTTGATTTTCAAAACATTAAAATCCAACTCGTTGACTATTTTAGAAAATAAAAATCCAATTCTAAAAATACATTTTGATGATTTTCCAAGCTTAGGGATTTGGACCAAAATAAATGCGGCATTTATTTGTATTGAACCTTGGTTTGGTTATTCGGATACCAATGAAAGTTCCGAAAATCTATTTGAAAAAGAAGGCATTCAAATTCTAGAAACCAAGGAAACGTTCCAATCAAAATACAGTATCGAAATCCTTTAATTACTAAGATATGTTAGCTATAAATTTTAGTCCATTTCCTGATTTAGAAACCGAACGCTTGCTTTTGAGAAGAGTAAACACTAATGACATTAAAGAAATTTTCGAATTGCGATCCAATCCAGAAACTATGAAATATATTCCAAGACCTTTAGTAAAAACGAACGAAGATGCCTTGGAACACATTGCAATGATCGATACAAAAATTGAAGCTAATGAAGGTATCAATTGGGCTATTACGTTGAAAGACAACCCAAAACTTATTGGAGTTATTGGTCATTACAGAATAAAACCCGAACATTATCGTGCCGAAATTGGCTATATGTTATTACCTGAATATCATGGAAAAGGAATTGTATCTGAAGCAGTGAAAGAAGCTGTTAATTATGGTTTTCAAATCATGAAATTGCATTCCATTGAAGCGATGATTGATCCTGATAACGATGCATCTGCAAAAGTTTTAGAAAAAAATGGGTTTGTCAGAGAAGGACATTTAAAAGAAAATGAATTTTTTGATGGTCGTTTTTTTGATACTCTAATTTATTCTCTTTTGAACAAATACTAATTTTATGTCCTTTTTATTTAAAATTTAGTTGCGTGACTAATATAAATTAAAAACATAAAAACCTTACAGATAAATATTTTACATTTGTCTTTGATTTTCTCCAATAAGCTATTGGTCTAAATAATAGAAAACACTTTTTATGAAAAAATTATTTATTGTTTCTTTTTTTCTCTTCTGTATTGTATCCCAAAGTCAAACGTATATAAAAGCAAATGCTATGACTACTTTATTGACCATTCCTAATGTAGGTATTGAAACCAGCATTGGAAAAAAATCTACTTTTCAATTTGATATTACAGCCTCTTTATGGAAATCAATAAATGGTAAACCTAGAGAGTTTTATACTTTCACACCTGAATATCGTTATCATTTCAAAGAAAAATACAATGGTTTTTATGCAGGAGCACATATTGGGGCAAGTATATTTAATTTCCAAAAATGGAATTATATAAATACTACTTTGTATGAAAAAGGCGTTGGATATTTTATAGGTGCAACAATTGGATATCAAATAAAAATAAATGATAAATTTATGTTAGATTGTTTCTTAGGCGGTGGTTCGCATCAAGGTTTTTATAAAGGATATGACTTAGCTACGGGAGAACGATATGAATCGGCGAAAGGGTACAATAAAAGTGGCGAATGGTTGCCCTACAGAGGCGGTTTTATGGTTTCCTATAAATTAAACTAGATTTATTTGGGCAATTTAGCTTCTGATTTTATATACAAATCTTCCACTTGTTTTCGTGCCCAATCTGTTTTTCGTAAAAAAGTCAAACTGGATTTTACACTTGGTTTATCTGTAAAGCATTTTACTTTAATGAGTTCCCCCAAAGTATCAAATCCGTAATGATCCACTAGTTGCTCTACTATTTTTTGGAGTGTAATTCCGTGAAGCGGATCTTTCGATTTTAAGTGTTCCATTTTGCAAAGATATTAAAATCCCAAATACTTTTTTTTTAAAATTGATTCAAATGAAAAAATTTCTCGCACTGTTTACACTGTTATTTTTAAATATCAGTTTTGGACAAAGCACCACCACCTATTACTTTATTCGTCATGCCGAGAAAGTAGATAATTCTCAAAATCCAGATTTATCTGAAAAAGGGTTGAAAAGAGCTGAAAAATGGAATACAATATTCTCAGAAATTAGTTTTGATGAAATCTATTCAACGGATTACAAAAGAACTTTACAAACTGCAAGTCCAACCGCGACAACAAAGAAGATGAAGGTTAAGCTGTATGATCCTAAAAATATACCTATTGAAGTTTTCAAAAAAGAAACGATAGGAAAAAAAATTTTAATTGTGGGACATAGTAACACAATACCAAAATTTGTCAATCAAATGATAAATCAAAACTCATTTACTGACATTCAAGATAAAACTTTTGGTAATCTTTATATCGTAACTATGGTTGATGAAGCAATCACATTCCAATTGCTGAAATTGGACTAAATAATTGCTAAACCTTTAATTTTTGTTACCTTTGCACGCTATGTTAAAAACAATAAATATATTCAATAAGAGAGCCCGATTTGACTATGAAATAATCGAAACCTTCAATGCAGGAATTGTTTTGGCTGGAACGGAAATCAAATCCATTAGATTAGGAAAAGCAAACATCACAGAAAGTTTTTGTGAATTTAGCAATAACGAACTTTTTGCGATAAACACCTATATTGAAGAATATACTTTTGGTAATCAGTTCAACCACAAGGCAAGAAGCGAGCGCAAATTACTTTTAAAAAAAAAGGAATTAAAAGGTTTGCTGAAAAGTGTTCAAGCAAAAGGATTGACAATAGTTCCTTTGAAATTGTTTACTAATGAAAAAGGATTGGCCAAACTCCAAATTGGTCTTTGCAAAGGAAAGAAAACCTATGACAAACGTGAATCTCTCAAAGAACAAGATACGAAACGGGATCTAGACCGAATCAAAAAATCATTTTAAATTAAGAAAGTAATGTATTAATTATTATTTTATTTATAAAAAATGACTAAATTTGTCAAGACAATTTAAAGCATTTTTTTAAATGAAAACACTACTCAAAAACGCAAGAGAACAAAAAGGACTCAAAACTAGAGAAGTCGCACAACTTTTAGCAATTGATCAAGCCTTAATCAGTAAGTTTGAAAGTGGAACTAGAAAACCTACAAGAGACCAAGTCGTAAAATTAGCATCTTTACTAGAAATAGATTTAGAAACAATCATGGTCGCTTGGCTTAAAGAAAAAATTCTTTATGAAATTGGTCAGGATGAATTTGCTCTAAAAGCATTATTGGTTGCAGAGCAAGAAATTAGATATCAAAGCAAACCAATAAAGAAAAAATTATCGGTAACTCTTCAGAAAATTTTAGATGAAATAGATACTTTGAAGATACAACTGGATGGGTTTCGCCAATTTGACAGCTATCGGATTGCACAAGCATTAGAGCTAGAATATACGTTTGAAAGTAATCGCATCGAGGGAAACACAATGACTTTACGCGAAACGGATTTAGTTATCAATGAAGGTTTGACGATTTCTGGAAAAAGTATGCGGGAACATCTGGAAGTCATTAATCATCAGGAAGCCATTGCTTATATCAAAGATTTAATGCAAAAAAATACTGCTATAAAGGAACGAGAAGTTCTTTCTATCCACAATCTTATTTTGAGAGGAATTCAACCCGAAGATGCAGGTAGCTATAGAAAAGTCCAGGTGATGATTCAAGGAAGCAGTTACGTGCCTCCACAACCTTTTTTAGTCGCCAAAGCAATGGAAGATTTTTTTATTTGGTATGAAACTAATAAATCAACCTTACATCCGATAATTTTAGCTGCCGAAATGCATGAACGCTTGGTTACTATTCATCCCTTTATTGATGGAAATGGCAGGACTTCGCGCTTAGTCATGAACTTGGTTTTATTGCAGCATGGTTACATAATTGCCAATATAAAAGGGGATTATGAAAGTAGAATGCGCTATTATCAAACACTGGAAACTGCACAAACTAAAAACAACAAAGAAGATTTTTTGTTATTCATTGCTCAAATAGAAAAAGAAAGTTTAGAGCGGTATTTAACCATTATTGGTCAATAAAATTCATCTTCTGCTCCCTTCCCCTTGGGAAGGGTTGGGGATGGGATTTTAATTTTTATCTTCTAATAAAGGAACAAATCGAAACTCTCCAAACTCATGTTTCTCAAATTGAGTTTCATTTTTTCTGATTAATAAGGTCATAATCTGCACCTCTGTACCTAGTGGAATAACTAGCCTTCCTCCTATTTTGAGTTGCGCCATCAACGGTTGCGGAATAAACGGAGCGCCTGCAGTTACTATAATACTATCAAAAGGAGCGTAATTTGGTAATCCTTTGTATCCATCTCCAAAAGAGAGATATTTGGGCCTAATATTCAGTTTTGGAAATAAAATTGAGGTTTGCTTAAACAATTCTTTCTGTCTTTCTACACTAAATACTTTGGCACCTAAAAGGCATAGAACAGCTGTTTGATACCCTGAACCTGTTCCTATTTCTAAAATTTTGTGTTCTTTTTTGACTTCTAATAATTGGGATTGAAAAGCAACAGTGTACGGTTGCGATATCGTTTGGCCTGCAGCAATAGGAAATGCTTTGTCTTGATAGGCATAATCTTCAAAACTGGAATTTAAAAATAAATGTCTTGGAATCTTTTTTATCGCCTCCAAAACACTTTTGTCAGTAATTCCTTTTTGCTCTAAAACGCTTACTAATTGATTCCGAAGTCCTTGATGTTTGCCTGTGTCTTTCAAAGTTTATTGTTTTATTTTGGTAAAAATAGAAAACAATTTCTGAATTCAAATGTTGGATTTTAAATTTTAAATTAACTGAAGAATTGTCCGGTATCAATAATAGATTAATCATTTTATTGTTATTTTTGTAAAAATTACATCATTATGCTGAAAATTGGAGTATTAGGTGCTGGCCATCTAGGAAAAATACATTTGCGTTTATTACAACAATCTAAAAAATATGAATTAGTGGGATTTTATGATCCAAATCAAGAGAACGCCGAAAAGGTTTCTAAAGAATTTGGATACAAACATTTTAGCACAATTGCCACCCTTATTCATGCCGTTGATGTAATCGATATTGTTACCCCAACCCTTTCTCACTACAAATGTGCCAAAGTAGCCATCAAATCCGGCAAGCATGTTTTTATTGAAAAACCTATTTCAAATACGGTCGAAGAGGCCGAAGAAATTATCGCTTTATCAAAAGAATATAATGTTAAAGGTCAGGTGGGGCATGTGGAACGTTTCAATCCAGCATTCATCGCTACCAAAAACATGATCGAAAACCCTATGTTTATTGAATCGCATCGTCTGGCTGAATTCAATCCTCGCGGAACTGATGTTCCTGTAGTCTTAGATTTGATGATTCATGATATTGATGCCATTTTGAGTGTTGTACAATCAAAAGTAAAAAATATTAGTGCTAGCGGTGTTTCAGTTATCAGTGATACACCGGATATTGCCAATGCAAGAATAGAGTTTGAAAACGGTTGTGTTGCTAATTTAACAGCGAGCCGAATTTCGATGAAAAACATGCGTAAATCTCGTTTTTTCCAGAAAGACGCATACATCTCCGTAGATTTCTTAGAAAAGAAATGTGAGGTTGTAAAAATGAAAGATGCTCCGGAAGTTCCAGGCGATTTTGATATGATTTTACAAAATGCGGAAGGTGTAAAAAAACAAATCTACTTTTCCAATCCAGATGTAGAACAAAACAATGCTATTCTGGATGAACTGGAATCATTTGCAGATGCCATAAATACTGATTCAACACCAATTGTGACATTGGAACAAGCCTCTGAAGCGCTTCGTGTTGCGTATCAAATTATTGATTGTTTTAAAAAATAATTTTTACATAAATATTAAACTATTTTAATCCAAAATAAGAATGAAAACAATTGCCGTAATCGGAGCAGGAACAATGGGGAATGGAATTGCTCACACCTTTGCACAAAGTGGTTTTACCGTAAAATTAATAGATGTTTCAGAACAATCATTGGATAAAGGAATGGCCACTATCGCCGCTAATTTAGACCGAATGATTGCAAAAGGAAGTATCACCCAAGAAGACAAGGCTAAGACGATTACTAACATAATCACCTATACGGATATCAAAGATGGCGTTGTAGGGGTTGATTTAGTGATTGAAGCGGCCACTGAAAATGTAGCATTAAAACTGAATATCTTCAAGCAATTGAACGAAGCTTGTTCTCATAATACAATTTTGGCAACTAATACTTCTTCTATCTCAATTACTCAAATTGGAGCCGTTGTGGCACATCCGGAACGCGTTATCGGTATGCACTTTATGAATCCGGTGCCAATAATGAAACTGGTGGAAATTATTCGTGGTTATAATACTTCTGATGAAGTGACAAAAATCATCATGAATCTTTCCGAGAAGTTAGGAAAAACGCCTGTTGAAGTCAACGATTATCCTGGTTTTGTTGCCAATAGAATCTTGATGCCCATGATTAACGAAGCGGTCGAAACTTTATACAACAAAGTGGCTGGTGTTTATGAAATTGACACGGTGATGAAACTTGGAATGGGACACCCGATGGGACCTTTGCAACTAGCAGATTTTATTGGTCTTGATGTATGTTTAGCCATTTTGAACGTGATGTACGACGGTTTTAAAAACCCAAAATATGCACCTTGTCCGTTATTGGTAAATATGGTTCGTGCCGGAAAAATGGGTGTGAAATCAGGGGAAGGTTTTTACGATTATTCTGGAAGCAAAAAAGCCGAGAAGATTTCTAAACAATTTATATAATTGTAATGTTTAAAAATTGAGGGCCTAAAGTTAATACCTTTAAATTCTCAGATTTTCACTTTTCACTTTTTATATTATTATGGCTAAAATTGTCCCTTTCAAAGCTGTTCGTCCCACTCGTGATAAGGTTTGCCTTGTTACTTGCCGTTCGTATGAAGAATATGTAAATGCGGAATTAGCGGCGCAATTGGATTTCAATCCGTTGTCTTTTTTGCACATACTAAAACCTGCTTACACCAATCAGGAAACTGTTTCTTTTGAAAAAAGATACCGCCAAGTACATCAAAAATATGAGGATTTCAAAAATGAAATAATTTTAGTAAAAGACAAAAAACCCGCGATTTATATTCATAAAATTGTAACTAAAAAGCACTCTTTTACCGGAATTATCGTAGGTACTAGTGTAGCTGATTATTGCAACAATATCATCAAAAAACACGAAGATATTATCGCTTTCAGAGTCCGATTATTAAAAGACTACATGAAATATTCTGAGTTCAATACGGAACCGGTTTTGATGACCTATCCGGATAATAAAACGATTGAAAACTGGATTTTTAATTGTACCCAAAAATTAGCCGATTTTGAGTTTTCAACCACCAAAAAAGAAATTCACTACTTATGGAAAATTGAAGATGCGTTAGAAATCAATTGGCTTCAGAACATTTTTGAAAAAACAGATAGTCTTTATATTGCAGATGGCCATCACCGTACCGAAGCCTTAAAATTATTATCCGAGGAAAATGATGATCCAGACAACGCAGCCAAAAATCATATTCTGAGCTATTTAATTTCTGAAAACAATGTCAAAATATATGAATTCAATCGCTTGGTAAAAGATTTAAACGGTTTCTCGAAAGAAAATTTGATAAAGGAATTAGAAAAGAATTTCATTGTTACAAACAAATTTCAGCAGCCTTTTCAGCCTTCTCAAAAGCATCAATTCGGAATGTATCTGGACAATGAATTTTATAGCTTAATTTTACGAAAAGAAAATGAAGTTTTCTTAACGGCTTTGGATAGTTTAGACACACAAATTTTATACAAAAAAGTGTTATTGCCTATTCTTGCCATCGAAGATTTACGCAATGATGAGCGAATAGAATACCTTTCAGGAAAACAATCCGTATTGGAAGTAAAAAACAAAATTGATCAAGGAGAATTTGAAATCGGTTTCATATTATTTCCATCCAATATTGGAGAAATAAAAGCCTTGGCCGATGCCAATTTAATAATGCCTCCAAAAAGTACGTATATTGAACCAAAGTTTAGAAGCGGATTAGTCGTGTATGAACTTTAACACATTAAAATTTAAACATTAAAATGCCAATAAAAAATAATTTACTCCAAATAAAATCCACTTTACCGGAACATATAACCTTAGTTGCGGTTTCAAAGACCAAACCTGTTTCGGATTTAATGGAAGGGTATGAGGCCGGTCAACGCATTTTTGGAGAAAATAAAATCCAGGAAATGGCGGAGAAATGGGAACAAATGCCCAAAGATATTCAATGGCACATGATAGGCCATGTTCAGACCAATAAAGTCAAATTTATGGCGCCATTTGTGAGCTTGATTCACGGTGTGGATAGTTTGAAATTGCTACAGGAAATCAACAAACAAGCACTAAAAAGCAATAGAATTATTGATTGTTTATTACAAATGCATATTGCCGAAGAAGAAACTAAATTTGGTCTTGACCAAGAAGAACTTGCTTCACTCCTATCCTCAAACGAATTCCAGGAATTGAAAAACATTAGAATCGTTGGATTAATGGGAATGGCAACTTTTACAGACAAGAAAGATCAAATCAAGAAAGAATTCACCCATCTGAAATCTATTTTTGATCAATTCAAAATTCAAAATTCACAATTTACCATTCTTTCTATGGGAATGTCCGGTGATTATCAACTTGCAATTGAATGCGGAAGTACGATGGTTCGCATTGGAAGTAGTATCTTTGGAGGAAGAAATTGACTTTTGATTTGAGATTAACGAATATTGACCCGAGCGGTAGCGAACTGGCGAAGCATTTCAGATTTAAAAATCTCTACTTCAAAACTGAATACTAAAAACTGAACACTGAATACTTATTTTGTACGCAATACTAGACATAGAAACCACAGGAGGACAATTCAACGAAGAGGGAATCACTGAAATCGCTATCTATAAATTTGATGGACATGAGGTCGTGGATCAGTTCATTAGTTTGGTAAATCCGGAAATCCCAATTCAACCTTTTGTAGTTAAACTTACCGGTATTAATAATGCCATGTTGCAATCTGCTCCCAAGTTTTTTGAAGTAGCAAAACGCATCATCGAAATGACAAACGATTGTATTATCGTGGCTCATAATGCTTCTTTTGATTACAGAATCTTGAGAACCGAATTCAGACGATTAGGATACGATTTTGAAGCCAGAACACTTTGTACGGTTGAATTATCAAAAAAATTATTGCCGGAACAACCGTCCCATAGCCTAGGAAAACTCGTTCGTGCGCTTGGAATCCCAATGGCAGACCGCCACAGAGCCAGTGGTGATGCTTTAGCAACAGTCAAATTATTCAAAATTCTTTTAGAAAAAGATTTAGAGAAAGAAATTGTAAAAGATTTTATAAAGCTGGAAATCGAAAAAGGAATTGCTCCAAAATTACTGGATATTGTGTCCGGATTACCAGCAAAAACAGGTGTCTATTACATTCATAATGAGAAAGGAAATCTAATTTACATTGGCAAAAGCCGAAACATAAAAAAACGAATCAATCAGCATTTTATAGGAACTTCTGCAAAATGCAAGAAAATTCAAGCAGAAGTGTTTTCCGTAACCTATGATGAAACCGGAAGTGAATTGATCGCATTATTAAAAGAAAGCGAGGAAATAAAAATCAACAAACCCATATATAACAGAGCACAGCGAAAAAGTATTTTTCAACTGGCACTCTATGCTGAAAAAGATAAAAATGGGTATCTCAACCTAAAGCTTCAAAAAGCAGATGGACGCAAAAAAGAAATCACATCCTTTTCCTCCCTGCAAGAGGGTAAAAACGCATTATTCAGAATTACTTCTCATTATAATTTATGCCAAAAACTAACTGGTTTGTATGTTTCTAAAACCAACTGTTTTCAATACACTATAAAAGAATGTGACGGCGCTTGTATTAGCAAAGTTTCACCTGAAGAATACAATATCAGAGTTCTTACTTTTGTCGAGAAAAATAGTTTCGAAAATCAAAATATGATATTGATTGACAAAGGCAGAGCCATCAGCGAAAGATCTGCCGTTTTGATCGAAAACGGAATTTACAAAGGCTATGCTTTTTATGATTTAAATTATCAAATCAACAATATCGAAATACTGAGAAACATCCTCATTCCGATGCAAAATAACCGGGACACTAAAAATATTATCCAAGGGCACATACGAAGCAATAAAACCTTGAAAACGTTAAAATTCTAATCGTATGCTATCAATCCATCCATAATTATGCACCGAATAAAGTCAAAATTTGACACTTTCAGACAAAAAACCAATGTCATTATTTATGGCACAAATACGGCTTCCGGACGCTTGTTTGATCTGGTACTTTTAGGAGTAATTTTGTTAAGTGTTGTAATTGTGATGCTTGAAACCGTAAAAGGTTTCGATACAAAATACCACCAAGAACTCATTATCCTAGAGTGGGTCATTACGATTTTCTTTACCTTAGAATACATTCTTCGAATTATATCTATAAAAAAACCTGTCAAATACGTTCTCAGTTTCTATGGAATCATTGATTTGATTGCCACTTTACCTATGTATTTGTCCTTGTTTTATTTTGGAACAAGCGTTTTAACTGTGGTAAGGGCTTTGAGATTACTGCGATTGTTCAAAATATTGAAACATCCAAAATTCTCCAGTCAATCCACTCACCTAAAAGAAGCGCTAATTGCCAGTAGAGGAAAAATATTAATTTTTATCTATTTCATGTTGATCAGCAGCATCCTGATAGGCTCCGTTATGTATGTGGTAGAGGGTAAAGAAAGCGGTTTTACCAGCATTCCCACCAGCATTTATTGGACCATTGTAACACTCACAACCGTTGGCTACGGTGACATATCGCCCATAACACCATTAGGCCAAGCTATAGCATCAGTAGTAATGATCATGGGATATGGAATAATAGCCGTTCCTACGGGTATCGTTTCAGCTGAATTTGCAAACAGCAACCGTAAAAAACCAAGAGCCGAAAGAATTAATCCATGCACCGTTTGCGGAACTGACGGTCATGAATATAATGCAAAATACTGCTACCATTGTGGCACCGAATTATAATTTATTAATTTGAAGCAATTCCAGCTGTACACTGCAACTCCTCGTTATTCCAGTTGTTTTTCTAAGGCTAAAAAGGAGCTTCCTCCGGTCGCTCTTTTACACCAAGAAAAAAAACTGCAATACCTCCGGGGTTTCCGTTTCCATCTGGGCTAAAAACTATGAAATACCTAATCACCATTATCGGACCCACAGCGATAGGAAAAACTTCCTTGAGCATCATTTTGGCTAATTATTTTAAATGCGATATCCTGTCATGTGACAGCCGACAGTTTTTCAAGGAAATGACCATCGGAACCGCAGTTCCAAACCAAGCCGAGCTAGCAACAGCTACCCATCATTTTATCCAAAACAAATCCATATTCGAGAATTATACCGTAGGTGATTTCGAGAAAGAAGCCATTGCAAAACTGGACGAATTATTTCTGACCAATGATTATGCTATACTAGTTGGTGGTTCGGGATTATATGTAGACGCAATCCTAAAAGGTTTTGATGAATTTCCAGAAATAGACCCTACAGTTCGCTCAGCAATAACACTGAATTATGAAAAACTGGGAATTGGGTATTTGCAACAAAAACTCGAAGTTTTAGATCCTAATTATTACAAAACTTTGACTGTCGAGAATTCTCAAACCTTACAAAATCCACAACGTATGATGCGTTTCGTAGAAGTATGTATTGGTGCCGGAAAACCATATTCTTCTTTTTTAAATCAAAAGCAAAACAGTCGCAACTTCACTCCTATTTTAATTGGTTTAGAAGCCGACAGAAAGGGTATCTATAACCGAATCAATCAACGTGTAGATGCCATGATGAACGAGGGTTTATTAGCGGAAGCAAAAACGTTATTCCAGAATAAAGAATTGAACGCCTTGCAAACAGTGGGTTACAGAGAACTATTCCGTTATTTTGACAGGGAAATTTCATTGGAATTTGCCATTGAAGAAATAAAGAAAAATACCCGCCGATTCTCAAAACGTCAACTCACTTGGTTCAAAAAAAATGAAAACACCAAATGGTTTGATTTTGAAACTCCTTATGAAACGATTGTGAAGTACATCAATTCAAAAAAATAAAAATATCATTATTGACGACGATCAAAAAAATTTAACCACTAATTCGCTAATAAAAAACCTATACTTCGAATATAATTAGCGGTCATTATTATTATTTATAAAATGTTTTGTTTTAACAATCCCTATAAACAAAAGAAGTACAACAAAAAAGCCTTTTTAAACCCATTACTAATAATTACAATCTATAAATATGCCCATTTCACCTAACTTCACATCTATTCTTAGCAAAGACTGGGAAATCAATTTTATACAATGTGCTCCAAACGGGTTTTTAAAATACACTGATTTGTGTTCTATATTACAATTAACAGCAGCTGCACATTCAGAAATTGGTGGAATCAGTTTTACGGACATGCAGGAATTTAATCAAGCGTGGGTTTTGAGCAGAATGCGTGTTGAAGTTACTAAATTACCTAAATCCGGAGATGTCGTAACGGTAAAAACCTGGATCAATTCCTTAGAGAATTCCCGTTCAGTACGGGCGCTGGAAATGCAAGTAAATGGAGAAAAAATTGTGGGTTCAGAGACTTTCTGGGCTGTATTCAATACTAAAAAAAGACGGCCGGAAGCATTGGCGTTGCCGTTCGAGCATTTTGAAGTATATCCAGAAAAAAAAGCTACTCATGAAGGTTTTTCTAAAATTAATTTCAATCAGGAGAAAGAAATAGTTTTTGAAAAAACCATTTTCTTATCGGATTTAGACATTGTAAATCATGTTAATAATGTCAAATATCTGGAATGGTGTTTGGATCTGGTTGATGAAAAATTAATCCTGAATCAGGAAATTATTAGTTTCGAAATGAATTTCCTAAAAGAATTATCTCTAAAGGATAACGTAATTATTCATGAAACTATTTCTAAAAATGAAACTATTTTTAGTATTACAAAAGAAGAAAAAACCAATTTCGCTTTGCAATTAAACTGGAAATAAATATTTTTAAAATAAAAAAAGCCTCAATTTCTTGAGGCTTATAGCTACTTATTCTGCTACTTTATTTTTTACAACTAATCTAAATCCTTCTCCGTGGATATTCAAAATTTCAACATCTTCATCCAGTTTAAGGTATTTCCTCAGTTTTGCTATATAAACATCCATACTTCTGGATGTAAAGTAATTATCATCTCTCCATATTTTTGTCAAGGCTAATTCTCTTGGCATCAAATCATTTTCATGAAGAATCAACATCTTCAACAAATCATTTTCTTTTGGAGATAATTTAATTGGCTCTTCAGTATTAAAAGTTAAAAAACGAAGTTTTGAATTTAAATAAAACTTCCCAATATTAAATTCAAATTGTACTTGTTCTGCTCTGGTATCTGATGATTTTCTTTGAATTATCGCTTTGATTTTCATCAACAATACTTCTGAATCAAAAGGTTTATTTAAGTAATCATCCGCACCCGCTTTGTAGCCTTTCAACACATCCTCTTTCATCGATTTTGCAGTTAAAAAGATAATTGGAACTTCGTTGTTTTTTTCTCTGATTTCTTTTGCTAAAGTATAACCATCTTTGTAAGGCATCATTACATCCAGAATACACAAATCATAAGTATCTTTTTTAAATTTTTCGAAACCTTCCATTCCATTTTTGGCTAAAGTGACGTCAAAATCATTTAGCATTAAATAATCTTTCAAAACCGCACCAAAATTCAGGTCATCTTCCACTAAAAGTATTTTCTTATTTACATTTTCCATATTCTAATTTATTAATGGTAATTTTATTATGAAGGTACTCCCTTTTCCCTTTTCACTTTCTACATATACTTGACCGTTGTGGTCATCTACAATTCTTTTTACATACGCTAAACCTAATCCATGTCCTTTGACATTATGAATGTCGCCGGTATGTTCTCTATAAAATTTTTCAAAAATTCTTTTTTGAGCTATTTTACTCATTCCTAAACCGTTATCTTTAACTTTGATAATAACCATATCTTTTACATTTTCAGTAAAAATGTCTATTTCTGGCACATTAGGTGAATATTTTATAGCATTTTCTAAAATATTGACAATCACATTGGTAAAATGAACATCGTTGAGTAATACGGTAGTTCTTAAAGCGCCAAAGTGGCTTCTAATGGTTCCTTCTCTATCTTCTAAAATTAGATTTACATGTTCAATAGCATCATTTATAATGTCATGTACATTGAGCGTCTCTTTGATAATGTCCAGTTCTTTCTTTTCTAGTTTAGAAATTCTTAATACATTCTCAACCTGGGCGTGCATGCGTTTATTCTCGTCTTTAATCATCTGAAGGTATCGTAAAACCTTCTCCTTATCATCTATTATTTTTGGATTTCGTATCGCATCTAATGCTAAATTAATTGTGGCTATTGGAGTTTTAAACTCGTGCGTCATGTTATTAATAAAATCATTTTTAATTTCAGAAATTTGACGTTGCCGGATCAATTGATTCAATGCACTTGAATACGCAATCAAAATAATTAGAGTAAAAACAATTGAAAGTACGGTAATACTTACGAGTTCCGACAATAAAAATTTCTTTTTAAGCGGAAATGTAACCAACAAATCATACTTACTGCTTCCTTCATTATCAATAAATACCGGAATAGAATAGGTAGCATCTTTATCATATTTAAACTCGCTTGATTTGATTTTAGTCGCTAAATTATTGCTGTAAATACCAAATTCAAATTTTGTTTCAATACCGTGTTCTTCTAATTCTTTCTTGATTAATTTTTGTAAAACACTGCTCGAAACACGTTCCTCAAGCGGCATTGCTGACAATACATCTTTTGCTGAAATTTTAAAAAGAGCATTGTCTAAAATATCTAAATTTCCTTCTTTTTCAATTCTAATATCTGGAATCAAACTTTGATTCCCACCTAATTTGTCAATAGAATTATTGTTATACACTTCTGTAACGCGTTTAGAACTAAAATTCTTGAATTTTTCACTATCAAATTTCTTATCAAAGAACGTAGGAGAAATATTGTAATTCTCAGAAATTATACTGTTTGAGTATATAATAGTTTCGTTTGTTCTTGGATTTTTCTGAACGTAATAAAACTCTAATATATCGTCCTTTTCAGGAACTTTTCCGGTACTATCCTTGTAATGATTTATTTTGTCATAAAAATTATACTCTTCTTGTTTTTGAAGATTATTCGCCACATTACCAATAACTTGCTTAACATGAAACTTAAATTGCTCATCATTATTTTTAAACGAGGTATTGAACCAATATACCTGAACTAAAATTATCCCTATTAAGGACAAGCTCATTAATAAAACAAGTAATCTAAAAAAAAGTTTATTCATCAAAACAAATTTAGTATTTTAACAATATATTAAATAATAGATTAACCAAACATTAACAACTATGCTTGTTTTTATACAATCTTTAATATTTTAAGAATTTCATTTGCCTCCTGCTTTGCTGTTTCAAGTGAAACATTATGAATAACAAAATCACTTTTGTCAATTCTCTGTTTATCAGTCCATTGTGAATTTATTCGTTTCAAAACAAGATCTCGGTTTGATTTATCTCTGGCAATTACCCTTTGAATTCTCAATTCTAACGGTACTGTAACCGTTATAATAAAATCAAATTCTTTATCACGCCCACTTTCAAATAAAATAGCCGCTTCATAGATAATAAACGGCGCCGTCTCTTGTTGTAAAATCCATTGATCAAAATGTTTTTTTACTGCCGGATGAATAATAGCATTGAGTTTTTCTAATTTTTCAGGTTCCTCAAATACGATTTTAGCTAATTTTTCTCTATTTAACAGGTTAATTTCAAAAACAGAACTCCCAAATTCGTTTTTTATGGCTTTTAAAATCACAGCAGATTCCATCATTTTTCTGGCCTCCGCATCCGCAATATAAACGGGAATCCCAAATGATTCAAAATATTTTGCAAGGGTAGTTTTGCCACTTCCTATGCCTCCGGTTAAACCAATGATTTTTGTCATCTTACACTTTAAAAAATAATTCTGGAAAAGCCTCTTGTGGTTTTTGCCTTAAAATAATAACTTTATAATAGGATTTTATGAAACCTAAACCGTAACCATAAAACTGTTTCCAAACCGCTATTAATGATAAATAACCTATTTTAAGGCTCTTATTCTGGTAAGAAGAGACCAAGAACAATACCAAAAAGTAAATAAAATACAACTGAAGCAGATAATCAAAATTAAAAATTAACAACAATACAATTGAAAAGAAAAATCCAATGATGAAAACCGAAGGAAAGAAAAAAGTAAGCTTATTGTATTTTGGATACCAACTGTTAAGAATTGGTCGTGCTTTTCCAAATTTATTTACCTGAGTTGAAAACTTATCCCAGTCGATTCTTCGTTTGTGATATACAAATGCTTGTGGGAAAAGTGTGGTTTCAAAACCTAAGTTCCACAAACGAATTGACAAATCAGGATCTTCTCCTGGATGAATATTTCCAAAACCTTTGGACGCTTCAAAAGCTTTGCGAGACAGCCCCATGTTAAAACTTCGGGGCTGAAACTTATCGATTTTTTCAGAACCGCCTCTAATTCCTCCTGTGGTTAAAAAAGAAGTCATTGCAAAATTAATTGCTTTTTGGATGTCTGAAAAACTATCTAAAGCCTTGTCCGGTCCTCCAAAACAGTCTACATAATTTTGCTTTAAAGCCGTATCAACTTCAGACAAGTACTGCTCAGGTATAATACAATCCGAATCAAAAATGATAAAGTAATCCCCTCTGGCTTTTTTCATTCCATAATTTCTGGAATCGCCAGGTCCTGAATTCTCTTTGTAATAATAGGAAATATCAAGTCTGTCTCCATATTTTTGAGCAACATCCTGACACACTAAAGCAGAACCGTCTTCTACGATTACAATTTCAAATATCTCTTTATAGGTTGTATGAGACAAACTTTCTAAAAGTTCATCTACTTCGTCTGGGCGATTGTAAACTGGGATTATTAAGGAAAATAACATAAATCAAAATGAGGTATTAGTAGTCTGTTTTTAGGTCTTTAAAATTTTAACAAATATAATGGTTATCCATAAAAAAACCATCAACTATTAATTGATGGTTTTATAAATACTATTTTAAGGTACAATAATTAAGAAATACTTTTAATGTTTACCACTTCGTTTGTATCCGCTTTGTAATCTACACCATCCACGTCAAAACCAAATAAATTGTAAAAATCTTTTCTGTATCCTACTAAATCTCCTATTTCGGATAAATTTTCAGTTACAGCCTCCATCCACAATTTAGCTACTTTTTCCTGAACATCAGGACGCATCTCTAAATCATCAATCCTAATTCTTCCTTTTTCGTCAACAGGAACTTCATTGCCGGTAAACAATCGTTCTTGATACAAACGCTGAATTTGCTCAATACATCCTTCGTGTATACCTTCTTCCTTCATTATTCGATATAATAAAGAAATATACAATGGAATAACCGGAATTGCAGAACTTGCTTGTGTAACCAATGCCTTATTTACAGAAACAAATGCTTTTCCATCAATAGCTGCTAAACTGTCCGTGATTGCAAATGCAATCGATTCAAGATGATCTTTGGCCCGACCAATTGTACCTTTTCTATACACTGCCTCAGTCAATGATGGCCCAATATAGGAATAAGCAACAGTTGTAGCGCCTGGAGCTAATAGATTTTGAGCTTTTAGAGCATCAATCCACATCTCCCAATCTTCCCCGCCCATAACGGCGACTGTGTTTTCTATATCATCACCAGTGCAAGGCTCAATTGAAATTTCAGAAACTTTACCAGAATGAAAATCAACTGTTTTATTGGTAAAAGTACCACCAATTGGTTTCAAAACAGAACGATGCAATATTCCTGTTACAGGATGCATACGAACGGGAGAAGCTAAACTGTAGATTATTAAGTCCACTTGACCTAAATCAGCTTTTATAAGATCTAATGTTTGTTGCTTTACTTCATTCGAAAAAGCATCTCCATTGATACTTTTTGCATACAAACCTGCTTTATGCGCTTCATTTTCAAAAGCTGCAGAGTTGTACCAACCTGGTGAAGCTGTTTTTCCTTCAGAAGGAGCTTTTTCAAAAAACACACCAATAGTTGCTGCATTAGAACCAAAAGCACTTGTAATTCTGGAAGCCAAACCAAAACCGGTTGAAGCCCCAATTACTAATACATTTTTAGCTCCGTTGATTGCGCCTTTTGATTGTATGTATTCTATTTGATTTTTTACATTTTGCTCGCATCCTTTTGGGTGTGATGTCGTACAAATAAATCCTCTCATTCTAGGTTCTATAATCATAATTCTATTGTTTATTTGGTTAAACGTTTAATCGGTAATAGATTAAACACATAACTAAGTTTATCTTTATTTATTTATCTTTTTAAGTTGACAAATATAAGGCATTTCTTTAGTTCAACAAGGCTTTGGCATGATTTAAGGCTGAGTCGGAAACGATTGTTCCAGATAACATTTGCGCGATTTCAACCACTCTTTCTTCTCTACTTAATAATTTCAATTCAGATTGCGTATCCTCGCCAACAGTCAATTTAAACACTTTGAAATGAGCATTCCCTTTTGCCGCAATTTGGGGTAAATGCGTAATTGCAAAAATTTGCATTTGCTGACTCATTTCCTTCATAATTTCCCCCATTCTAATGGCTATTTCTCCGGAAACACCAGTGTCAATTTCATCAAAAATTAATGTTGGTAATTTTGAATAGTGTGCCAATATCGCCTTAACAGCAAGCATAATCCTTGACATTTCTCCACCAGAAGCTACTTTTTTTAACAAACCAAAATCCGTCCCTTTATTGGCCGAAAATAAAAACTGAAGCTCATCTTTTCCGTTTTGAAAATAGGTTTCAGTTGATTTTACATCCATTTTAAAGCGCACATTAGGCATTCCTAAAGTTTCTAAAATCGCAATCAACTTTTGGGATAAAACTGGAATCGAATTCAATCTATTCGTATGAATTGTAGTTGAAAAAACATCTAATTCAACGGTTTTTTGCTTTAGAGAAAGCGTCAGTGCAGCGATCTCTTCTTCCATATTTCCTAATTCTAATACTGAATTTTCTAGATTCATCTGAATTTGAAGTAGTTCATCCACAGATGACACCTGATGTTTCTTTTGCAAGGTAAAAATCACCTGAAGCTTTTGACTAATTAAATCCAATTGTTCCGGATCATTGATCAATTTTTCAGAACAACGATTCATTTCTTCCAAAACATCTTCAAATTCAATCGTTACGCTTGTAATTCTTTCTAACAAAGATTGGTAATCCGCTGAAAAAACAGCAATTTTTTGTAATAAAACCTTAATTTCATTCAAATTATGCATCACACCCATTTGTTCTTCATTGGCTATAGCCAAAGATTTATCAATAGATTCCTTGATAATTTCAACATTATTTAATTTTTCAAAATCAGCCTCAAGAGATTCTTGTTCACCTGATTTTAATTGCGCTGCTACCAATTCATCCAATAAAAAAGTATTGTATTCCTGCTCTTTCTTAGATTCGCTTTGTCTTTTCAGTAACGAATTTAATTTGGATCTATCCGATTTATATTTTTTTAAAAGCGACTGATACTCCAGAATTATATTTTTATTTGTGGCAATAGCATCTATAATTTCAAACTGTACATTTTCATCCGAAAGTTCTTGAGTTTGTTGTTGCGAATGAATATCAATCAAGAATAAGCTCAATTCCTGCAATTCCTGAAGATTTACGGGGCTGTCATTAACAAACGCTCTTGATTTTCCTGAAGGCAGGATTTCGCGTCTAATTATAGTGTCATTTTCATAGTCTAAATCATTTGTTTCAAAAAAAGGAAGTAAATTATACTTAGAAATTTCAAAATGAGCCTCAATAATACACTTTTCTTCTTTGTTTTTTAGAGAAGTCAAATCGGCTCTTTTTCCTAAAACCAGCCCCAATGCACCTAAAATTATTGATTTTCCTGCACCAGTTTCACCAGTGATTGTTGAGAAACCTTTTGAAAAATCGATTGTCAATTTTTCTATTAAAGCATAGTTTTTTATCGAAAGTGACGTTATCATTTATTTGTTTTTTTTTATTGGAACCGGGGATTAAATTAAAATCTGGCCGCTAATTAATAGTGTATCAGTGCCCATTTGCTAGAATTCAAAGGAGAAATTTTATTTAGATTATCAACTAAATCTGAAATTGTGATACTAGGACCACCTGAAAATACAGCTACAATTTCATCTGATTTAGCATCAAAAAAGACACGGGTTAAAAACGCATTAGGTCTTGAAGCATTTAACTTAGCTAAATCAATTAAAGATCCTTTTATTTTTTCTTTAGCCTCTTTTAAATCCTGATTCATCAAATCTAATCCGGAATGGTACTCAAACATCGTTTGTCGAACTTGTTTGAATGCCGGGGATAAAATATCATTTATCAAAAAATAACGGTTTTGATTTCCATCGGCCTGACTCCATCCTTTTGATCCTCCTTGCTGTGCTACATTTAAAATATTCTGAGCAGTTTCAAAATAAGGATTTCCGGATTCCATCACAAAAGTATCCGCATCCATTCCTAAAATGACATAACTGTAAAAAGAAAGAACCGAAACTAAATTAGAATCAAAACTGCTGGGGTTAAAAATTAAATTTTCAAACTCAGTATACCGAAAACTAAAATCTTTGTCGTTATAATTTAAAACTGGTGAAGTGTACGATGAATTAAAAACCGGACGGGATGATTGTACCTGGATGGTGGCTATAAATTGATCGGAATTATTAGCAGAAACAGTAATATAAATTGAGCAATTAATTTTTTTATTTTGCTTCACTGTTTGACCGGTCCAATCTGTTTTGTTTACAAACTCACTGATCGAGGTTTGCAAGGTTTTAAAAACTTGTTGATTGGTAACACTCAATCGCTGTGCATCAACTGTTACGGTACAATTCAATTGTTGTGCTTGGACACCTCCAAAAATAAAAAGCAGCAAAAAAGTAAATATTTTATTCATCTGTAGATTTCTGTTTTTTTATCTGTCACCATAAATCACAACCGTTATTACCTCATAGAGTGTCATGTGCTACCTTAGTTTTTCAAAATGCGCTATTACTTTATTTAGTATATCATCCGCAACAGCCTCTTTCGATTTTAATTCCATTGGTTCAAGATTAAAAAACTGGTCTATAAAAGTAACTTTATTCGTTGGTTTTCCAAAACCGGCACCCTGATCTTGAAGGGAATTCAAAACGATCAAATCTAAGTTTTTTTTCTGAATTTTCAGCTTTGCATTTTCGATTTCATTTTCTGTTTCTAAAGCAAAACCAATCAGAAACTGATTTTTCTTCAGCGTTCCCAAAGAAGCTAAAATATCCTTGGTTTTCTCGAGTTCAATTACAAAATTATCAGCTGCCTTTTTAATTTTTTGTTTAGCTACATTCTTGGGCTTATAATCCGCAACTGCTGCTGCTGCAATGGCGACATCTACATCAGCGTACCTCTGGTGGCAGGCTAGATACATCTCTTCGGCAGAGACTACATTAATAACTTCAATCAAGGAATTTGAAACTGTAAAATGTGTTGGTCCACTTACTAAAATTACTGAAGCACCTAGATTAGCAGCGCTAATTGCTATATCAAAACCCATTTTACCCGAAGAATGATTTCCTATAAAACGCACGGGATCGATTGCTTCATAAGTAGGACCCGCAGTAATTAATATTTTTTTCCCTTTAAGAGGTAATTTATTGTTTAAATCCGCCTCAATAAAAGCCACTATATTCTCTGGTTCCGCCATTCTACCTTCTCCGGACAATCCACTTGCCAATTCGCCTGTTTCGGCAGGAATTATTGTATTACCAAATTGTGTCAAAGAGGAAAAATTAGCAATAGTTGAAGGATGTTTGTACATATCTAAATCCATTGCAGGAGCAAAATACACGGGACATTTTGCGGATAAATAGGCTGCAATCAATAGATTATCACAAATACCATTTGTCATTTTAGACAATGTATTTGCTGTAGCTGGCGCAATAATCATCAAATCAGCCCAAAGTGCCAATTCAACATGATTGTTCCATTTTTCATCTTCATTGTCTTGGTTATAAAAACTAGAATAAACCGGATTTTTGGATAACGTAGATAATGTAAGAGGGGTTACAAAATCCTTAGAAGCAGGTGTCATTATCACTTGGACATGTGCACCTGCTTTTATGAAAAGTCGTACTAATGAAGCGGTTTTATAGGCTGCAATTCCACCAGAAATTCCTAGTAAAATTTTCTTACCGTTTAAAACTGACATAGCATTTATTATTTATTAGAGTCTCTGTGGTAAATTTTACCATCTAACCATTCTTGAACTGCTAAAGCGTGTGGTTTAGGCAGTTTTTCGTAAAATTTTGAAACCTCAATTTGTTCTTTGTTTTCAAAAACTTCTTCAAGACTGTCATTATATGTTGCAAACTCTTCTAATTTCTCTGTCAATTCTTTTTTAATTTCTGAATTGATTTGGTTTGCTCTTTTAGCCATAATGGTTATTGCTTCATACACATTACCAGTAGGTTCTTCAATAACAGTTTTATTATATGTTATTGTATTTACTGGAGCATTCGTCTTTTTTAAATCCATGACTTTATTTATTTAGTAAATTTTTGTAAATCTTTTTCTATTTGAGCTAACATTTGGTTCGCTACTTTTATATATTTCGTTTCAGCATTAAATTTTATCAAATTTGCTTGCGCTGTTTTTGCAACATTCAAACGTTCTTCCATTTTTGCAGGAACACTATTTATTGCCAGTTGGTAAGCTGAATCTAATTTAAAAAACAATGCGTCCTCTTTTAGTGGTGTTCCTGGATAATCTGCAACAAAATTATCTAAAGCAATTATCGCTGATTTGAAATCAGAAATCGTATGGTATCCTTTAGCATTTTCAAATACTTTTTTTTGTATTTTCTCGCTAAGCACTTTAACGGAACTATTGGCGTCAGCCATATATTCTGAGTTTGGATAACTATCAATAAACAGTTGTAATTTATCCAATGCTTTGTTCGTGTCCGTTTGATCTAGACTATAAGAAGGAGAAAGCATAGAGTAACTTTTTGCCCCTAAATAAGCTGCTTCTTGTATTTTTTCACTTTTAGGATATCCTGAAACAAAGCTTTCAAATTGATATCCTGCTAAATAATATTGCTTTGTCTTGTAATAGGATTGCGCAAACATATAAAACAATTTTTCTGCTTGAGGCTTTCCTCTGTATGCTGGGCCAATCTGCTCAAAAATACGAATTGCTTTAGAAAATTTTCCTGTATCGTATAATTTAGTCGCCATTTCAAACTTGACAGCTACATCTTCGGTTTTTAGTGCTCTTTGGTATTCGTTACAAGAACTAAAAAAAACTACAAGAAGCAATAGAGATATTATTTTTTTACTCAACATTTAATATTGTTTTTTAGATTTCGTGAATCTTTGATTTCATTTTTTTACTTTTTTCATGATTCCTTTGGCTGAAACAACCTACCAAATCATACCGAAGTTTCGGTGGCAAATTTAGTTATTAATTTAGCGACTTCAAAATATATTTTTTGTTTAAAAAAATGCTACTTTTTCATCCTTATTTATTCATTTTTTTTACAAACTGATCAATTCTATTTGCTAGTGAATCATCTACTTTTACCAGTGGCAAACGCACTGTATTTTCAGAAATCCCTAGTGACAGAAAGACTTGTTTGATTCCTGCTGGATTTCCCTGCTCAAAAATCATGTCAATACAATCTGATAAAAGATACTGTGTTTTGAACGCTTCATCTGTCTTTCTGTTTAAGCCCAATCGAATCATTTCAGAAAATTCTTTAGGGAAACCTTGACCAATAACTGATATCACACCTGCTCCACCTGCTAAAACCATTGGTAAAGCTATCATATCATCACCAGAAATTACAAGAAAATCTTTTGGTTTGTTTTTCAATAATTGCATTGCCTGAACAAGATCTCCTGCTGCTTCCTTTATGGCTACGATATTTTCGAAATCATTTGCCAAACGCAAAACAGTCGAAGGCAACATATTACTTGCCGTTCTTCCCGGAACATTATATAAAATCACTGGAATGGGAGAGGCTTCAGCAACAGCCTTGAAATGCTGGTAAATCCCTTCCTGAGTAGGTTTGTTATAGTACGGAGAAACGGAAAGTATTGCCGTAAACGCAGTTAAATCTCTTGTTTTTAACTCTTCAACAACTTTTAAGGTATTATTACCTCCTACTCCAAGCACTAAGGGCAAAGTGCCATTATTAGCTTCGATTACAGTACGGATGACCAATTCTTTTTCCTCTGGAGACAAAGTTGCGTTTTCTGCAGTGGTACCCAATACTACCAAATATTCAATTCCTCCATCGATAGAAAAATGTACAATTCTTTTTAAAGCTTCGGTATCTATTGAAAAATCTTGTTTAAAAGGAGTTACAAGAGCAACACCTGTTCCTATTAATAATTGCATATTATTTTATATTTTGTTTAATAATTTTAAATATTTGAATAACTCACTTGAAAAAATGCGGTAACTATTAACCTCTGTTTTAATCATGAAATGATTTAATCTTTGGTCTATGGATGAAAAACCAACCTTGAATTGTGCTTTTGAATTATGGGTAACTTGCAATAAAATTGCTTTTTCTATATCGTAATAGCTTATTAATAAATCGAATTTTTCATTGCTAAAAGCATTAACCTCCGTGGATGCAATTTGTCCTTTCCAATTGAGATCTCCAGCACTAAATATAGGATATTTTTTTTCGCTAATTTGTTTTAATTTATCGTTATAAACAATAATTTTGATGTTTTCAGGCAAAATTCCATAGGATAAAATTTCCTTTACCAGCAATTCAGTCTCAGCAAAACCAGTAGTATCAACGACTAAACCAATTGTTTGCACACCAGCCACAGATCCATTACTTTTTAAATTCTGAAAGCTGTTTTTTAATGTTTTTTTTACAAAAAAATTCTTTATATAATTTAAAAACATAGTACTTTTACTTGATTACAAAATTAATTAATTAAGTTGCATTTAAAATGGTAAATCTAAAAAAGTATAACGACGTTTCTAAACTTTTTGTTATATTCTTAACATTTTTATTTGTTGCTTCGTGCAGCAAACAAAATTACTATGTTACTAAAATTGAAGGAAAACGAATTCCTGTCACTGAAAAAGAAAATCAAGTCTCTACTACAGACCCCATAGGAAAACAAGCCCTGCAAATTGAAAATTTCATCAAACCGTATCGGGAACACATCAATAAAGATTTAGATAGTGTCCTTGCGTATTGTCCGGAAACATTAGACAAGAGTTCTGGAAAATGGCAAACTACAATTGGTAATCTGATGGCCGATGTCACATTAAAACGAGGTAATGTTGTGTTTCAAGCTAGAGAAAAAAAGAATATCGACATTTGTTTGCTGAATAGCGGAGGGATTCGCTCTATACTTCCAAAAGGGAATGTCACCGCCCGAACGGCTTTTGAAATTATGCCTTTTGAAAACAGTCTGGTCGTTATTGCGCTAAAAGGAGAACAAATCCTTGAAATCGTTTCCTATCTTATTGCTGAAAAAAAACCGCATCCATTAGCTGGATTAACCTTTACTATTGACAAAAACAATCTTCCAAAAAATATATTGGTTCAAGGAAACCCTGTTCAGCAAGAAACTATTTATTATGTAGGAACCAATGATTATTTATCAAATGGTGGTGACAATATGAATTTCTTTAAAAAAGGAGTTCAAAAATTTGATTTAGAGTACAAACTACGAAATATACTGATTGATTATTTTAAAGAAGTGGATACTATTCCTGTGATAAATGATGTTCGGATTACGGTTGAATAAAAAAGGGTAATAAACAATCCAAAGTAATTTTGAAAACATAAAGCATAGCCCCGATTAAAGTGAAAATCCTTTTTTATCGTTTTTTAACGATAAAAAAGATTGCAACGAAAAGCGGGAAATAGCTCCAAAAAAATATAAAATGAAAAGAAGAGAATTTATTGAGAAAACAGCTGCTGGATCAGCTTTATTAGGTTTAGGTGTATCCTTGAGCAGTTTTGAGTGGTCTAAAACCAAACAACTAACAATTTTACACACCAATGATGTGCACAGTTATATTGATCCTTTCCCAGCAGATCATCCCAGAAATGCTAATATGGGTGGTGTGGCCCGAAGAGCCGCTTTGATTGAAACGATTCGGAAAGAAAATCCAAATGTATTATTGCTGGATGCAGGCGATATTTTTCAGGGAACCCCTTATTTTAATTATTACGGAGGTGAATTAGAATTCAAATTGATGAGCATGATGGAGTACGACGCTTCTGCAATAGGGAATCATGATTTTGACAATGGTGTAGAAGGTTTGCATGCGCAAATGCCACACGCTAAATTTGAGTTCCTATCTGCCAATTATGATTTTAAAAACACGGTGATGGATGGTTTTGTAAAACCCTATAAAATATTCAACAAAAACGGAATAAAAGTAGGTGTTTTTGGACTCGGGATAGAGCTTGCTGGCTTAGTAGACAAGGCAATGTATAAGGAAACGGTGTACAATGATCCGATTGAAACGGCTCAAGATATGGTTCGGATTTTAAAGAAAGAACAGCAATGTGATATCATAATTTGTTTGTCTCATTTAGGGTATAAATACAGAGACGAACCTGCCAAAATATCTGATTTAAAATTGGCCGAGCTGACTCAGGATATAGATTTGATTATTGGTGGACATACCCATACTTTTCTGGACAAACCAACGGTTATAAAAAATCTTGTAGGCAAAGAAGTTTTAGTAAATCAGGTAGGTTGCTACGGAATTAATCTGGGAAGAATTGATTTTTATTTGGATAACAATAAAGCAAAAGCTTTTGAAGGAAAATCGATCATAGTGTAACTGTAATCGATTTTTTCTATGAAATTAAACCATTTTATACCAATTATTTTTTGAACAAAACCAACCGTTATTCTATTCATTGTTTATTTTTAAGTCCGGATTTAAACTTTGGGCATTAATTCCAAATTTATAAAAACAGATTAGCGTGCTATAAATAAGACCAATTGTTTAATAACATAGAACATTACTATGTAAAAACACCTTTACAAGAATTTCAAACAATACATCAAAAAACAGACAATTAATATTCTGGCAAAAAAATATATTTTTAATCAGTCTCTGCAGTAGAACTATGAATTAAATTGATAAAATCATCTTCTGAAATTATTGGGACATTTAGTTTATTGGCTTTATCTAATTTAGCAGGCCCCATATTGTCTCCAGCTACAACATAATCCGTTTTTGCTGAAATAGAATTCCCTATTTTGCCTCCATTATCTTCAATTGCTTTTTTCAAATCGTCTCTGGAAAATTTCTCAAAAACTCCTGAAACTACAAAAGTCTTTCCTGAAAGTTTATCCGTGGCATTTGGATTTATTTTTTCAAAAATTTCAAATTGTACACCATGTTTTTTTATTCTCTCAATGATACTTCTATTTTCTTGATTTTCGAAAAAATCAATTACGCTTTGTGCAATTCGGTCTCCAATTTCATCCACTAAAATCAAATCCATCAAAGTCGCCTGACCCAAGGTATCAATGTTTTTATAATGTTTAGCCAATTTCTTCGCTACTGTTTCTCCTACAAAGCGAATTCCAAGTGCGAACAAAACGCGTTCGAAAGGAATATTTTTCGAATTAGCAACACCATTCACTAAATTTTCAGATGATTTTTGTGCCATTCGCTCCAATGGTAAAATCTGATCTACCGTCAATTCATACAAATCGGCATAATTATGCACTAATCCATTATTAAAAAGTAAAGCTATCGTTTCTCCGCCAAGACCTTCAATATCCATGGCTTTTCTAGAAATAAAATGCTGAATTCTTCCAATGATCTGCGGTGGGCAACCATAAAAATTTGGACAATAATGATTGGCTTCACCTTCACTTCTCACTAATTTTGTATTGCATTCCGGGCAATGCGTGATGTATTTTGTAGGCTCCGAGACATCGGATCGTTTTGTTAAATCGACTGCTATAATTTTGGGAATAATCTCTCCTCCTTTTTCTACAAAAACAGTATCTCCTTCACGAATATCTAGCTTTTCTATTTGATCTGCATTGTGTAAAGAAGCCCTTTTTACAATGGTTCCAGCTAATTGAACGGGTTCAAGGTTAGCCACGGGAGTTATAGAACCAGTGCGTCCTACCTGATACGAAATAGAATTTAATTTTGTTGAAACTTGTTCTGATTTGAATTTATAAGCGATGGCCCAACGAGGCGATTTAGCAGTAAAACCCAGTTCCTCTTGATAATGAAAAGAATTTATTTTAACTACTACGCCATCCGTTTCATAAGGAAGAGTATGTCTATGAGTGTCCCAATGATTAATGAATTCAAAAACTTCTTCTAGATTATGAGCTAATTTTGCTTCTTTGGGTGCTTTAAAACCCCAATTTCTTGCCGTTTCTAATCCTTCAAATTGCGATTTAAAAGGCAAATTATTGCCAATTAAAAAATACAACAAACAATCCAAAGGTCGTTTTGCCACTTCAGCACTATCTTGCAATTTTAGACTTCCTGAAGCCGTATTTCGAGGATTTGAATAGGGAGTTTCTCCAATTTCTATTAGTTCCTGATTCATTTTTTCGAAACCGGCAAAGGGCAAAATGATTTCACCGCGAATATCAAATGTCGCAGGGGAATTTCCTTTCAACTTAAGCGGAATTGATTTTATGGTTTTAATATTATTAGTCACATCGTCCCCTTGAAAACCATCGCCACGCGTAACAGCACGTTTTAATTTTCCGTTTTCATACGTAATACTGATAGAAGCTCCATCGTATTTTAGTTCACAAGTATATTCTAATGGAACATCTCCTAAAACCTTCTGAACACGTTTTTCCCAATCGATTAATTCTTCTTTGGAATAGGAATTATCCAAAGAATACATTCTATATTCATGCGGAACGGTTTGGAAGTTTTTTGTTATTGTTCCCCCAACTCGTTGCGAAGGTGAATTCTCATCAAAATATTCCGGATACTGGCCTTCAAGTTCTTGTAGTTTTTTTAATTTCAAATCAAAGTCATAATCAGAAATTATTGCATTATCTAACACATAATAATTATAGTTGTGCTGATTTAATTCCTCCCTTAATTTTTGAATTGTATTCTGAATATCCATAGAAAATAAATTGGCCATTTTAGTTTTGAAAAAGTGTACTAAAATAACCAATTAAAAATAAATAGCAATACAATTACGATGCTATAATAGTATTTATTTGTTGGTACAATAGACCATCACTCAAAAACGAACCTTGCTGTATTAATTCAAAAATTGAAGAATTTCGTTCTTCTGTAAACTCTTTTTTACCCACTTTCATTTCAATAGTATCCGTAAACATATTATCGCTAAGCCATTGCAATCCTTGTTTGGTCAAGAAATCAGTTTCTGGAACTAAAGATTTCAAGACAATTGATTGCACATGAGTATCAAAACAATGAAAAAGGAAAATATGATTTTTAGAAAAATGTTCTAAGTAGGTTGCTTTTGAAAGTACTCCTTCCCAAACCAAATCAGAAAACACATCTAATTCTTGTTCGGCAACTTCCGGTTTTTCTGCTTTTATTTTATCCCACTCGGCTTTATCGATAGTCTGCGTTGCTAAAAAAGTACTGAATTCCTGATTCAATTCCTCAAATTGTTCTTTTGTTAATCTTGAGTATTTCATTATTGCGTTTTAATATTTAACTTTTGTTTTTTAGCTGTTTTTTGAATTTATAAAACAAAAAAAGCCCTCTCAAACGAGAGGGCAAATTTAATCTATATTTTTATCTTTTTTTAGAAAATATATCTAATTCCAAACTGTGCCTGCCATCTTGATAATAAACTTGCATCATAGTTGAAGGTTTTGGTTTGAGTACCGTTAAAAGTATAGGTTGGTATTTTTGTAGTTTTATCAACAGATACTCCAATTGGCTGTACACTTGTTGGTACTTGAACCAATCCCCAATCCGAATTAATCAAATTACCTAAGTTCAGTACATCAATACTAAATTGAATGGTATTCGTTTTATTAGAAGCTGAAGAAATTTTAAAATTATAATCTTGCATTATTTTAAAATCCCATTTTCCTCTCCATGGAGACAGCGCACCATAACGCGCTGCGTACTGACCTCTTCTATCACTCAAATAGTTATCCTGCTTGATAAAGGCATCAAATGCGGCACCTTGACTAACTCCTCCTGTAAATAGCATAGTACTTATTTCGGCTGAAGTTGGTATATAAATTAAATCATTTCCAGTTGCCCCATCATTGTTAATATCTCCACCATACGTATAATTAAAACGGCCTCCTTGTGCGTATTCAAAGAAAGTCGATACAGTAGTAGCCCATTTGTCATTAGTACCATACTTCCATTTTTTTGAAGCTACGCCTATAAAACGGTGCGTATCGCCATACTTAGAATCAGATAAAACCGCATCATTCACATTCCCCAAAGCCGGATTAAAAGCAAAAGCATCACCCGTAATTTCTGCTTCAATAGAATTAACATCCTGTGACTTCAAATAGTTGTAAGCTAAACTTGCGAACAATCCATTGTCAAAAGTCTTTTGTACTTTGATAGAAGAGTTGAATGCACTTCCTTTATTTGTATTCGTCAATACATATCCATTAGTTCTCGCCGGAAAACCATAATCTGTCCAAGTACCATAATCCGCACTACCGTATATTGCTCTATTATCAACACCTGTCAATTGACTTGTTGGTCTTTTTAATCCCCAATTTTGTATATGAACCCCATTTAAATCTTTATTATAAGACATGTCTATGGTTACAATATAATCATTTTCGAATTTGTGATCAAATCCTAAACTCGTTCTCCAAACCTGTGGAAATTTAAAATCTTCGTCTACTACTTGATAGAAAAATGGGTCTATACCACCTACTTGATTTCCAATCCATACAAAAGGAAGCTTACCGGTAAAGATTCCAGTACCACCGCGTAACTGTTGTTTTTTATCTCCATTAATATCCCAATTGAAGCCAACTCTTGGCGACCAAAGTAAATTATTATTAGGTAATTTAGTTGAATCAAAATTCTTTATACTTCCATCAGCTGGGTTGTAATAATCAATATTTGGCAAATATCCTTCTGAATTATCTGTGTCAATAAATTTTTGAGCTAATTCAGATGTATTGAAATACAATGGTTTATCAGCTCTTAATCCATAGATTAATTTGAAATTATCACTGATATTCCATTCATCCTGAACGTAAAAAGCTAATTGTCCTACTGTCGTTTCAGCTAAATTCCAACCCCCATCAACACCGTCTTTCAATGCATTTTTTGTATCAAAAGTTGTTTGTGCGTTTTTTATTGCAGTGCTGTAATAACCATTTGCAATATTCGCATCAAAACCTGCCATATTTGTACTTCCAAAAACATCAAAACCATACCCTTTTAGGTTAAATGAATTTTTGAAAATGAACTTTTCGAATGAGAAGCCTACTGTATAGGTATGATTTCCTCTGACAATATTTAAATTATCAGTAATTTGAATTACTTTTTGATCTAATTTATTATTGATAGAGAAAGGCTCATGACCTGCTATAATGTAAGGCGAACCATCTTTAGTAATTGTAATTACAGGCGCAGGAGTAGAAAAAGGATTTCTAAAATCATTAAAATGAGTATAACCTGCTTGTAATTTATTAGAAACCGTCTCACTAAATTTAGAATTTAATTCTACTAAAAAAGAGCTAATTTGGTTGTTAATTTGGTACCCTGAATTTTCAAATTGTAACGTATTTACATCAATTCCTCTACGAATAATAGCGGTAGGATGTGCAGGCTTATCTTTTGAAGCATCTAAAAAATTATAAATAACAGCTAGTTTATGGTTGTCATTAATATTCCAATCCAACTTTACAATTCCTTTACTTGAATTAGAATTATGTGTAAATCCTTGATAAGCTCCCGTATTATAACCTAGCTTTCCTAACTCAGTAGATACATGCATTAAATCAGTTTCTAATACTCTGGATTCATTCACTCCAGTAGTTCCATTTCCATCATTAGCAACAAAATTTGATCCTGAATCGCTTCTTTTATCAATTTCAAAATTGGTAAAGAAAAACAATTTGTTTTTAACAATTGGACCACCAAGACTAAAACCGGTTTGTGTTTGCTCTAACGACGGCACAAATATTTTTTCTCCTTTAATTTTATTACCTGTCATATCCTGATTTCTATAAAAACTATAGGCAGTACCATGGAATTCATTTGACCCTGATTTAGTGACTGCATTTACAGAAGCTCCAGTAAAACCTGATAATGTAACATCATAAGGAGCGGTGGCAACTTGAATTTGTTCGATTGCATCCAATGAAATAGGCTGAGAGCCAGTTTGTCCACCCGGAGTTGCTGCATCTAAACCAAAAGGATTGTTAAAAATGGCACCATTAAGCGAGTAACTATTGTATTGATCGTTTCTACCTCCAAAAGAACCTCCACTTGCTGTTGGTTCTAAACGGGTAAAATCATCAGCTGATCTAGAAATTGAAGGCAGCGCTGATAATTCTCTTCTACCGATAGTGGTTTCTGCACCAGTTCTTCCACTTTGAAAAACTCTATTTTTAGAACCAACTACTTTTACTTCCGCTAATTTCTGACTTTCATCTTTCAAGACAACATCTAAACTGAATACTTTACCTAAATCAAGGTAAACATCATTATATTCTTCACTTCTATATCCTACATAGGATACGACAATTTTGTAAGGACCACCAATTCTCATATTCAACATACTGATTCTTCCATCCGCATTAGATAACGCAGAATACTTAGAACCTGTTGGAATATGTATTGCCTGAACCGTCGCTCCAGGAAGCGTCTCATTGCCTGAACCTCGCACAATCCCTTTGATGCTAGAAGTTGTAGTTTGCCCAATGACAGCACTGAAACTACATAAAATTAATAATAAAGTAATGATTTTTTTCATTTGTGTAAATGTGTTATTTTGGGTGCAAAAATAAACAAAAAAAAATCACTCCTAAGAGTGATTTTAATAATTTATTAACAATATGTTAACAAATTTATGCTTTTTCAGCAACAATTTCATAATCCAATTCAACTATTACATCTCTGTGCAAACGAACGTTGGCAGTATATTTACCAGTACGTTTAACAATTCCGCTTGTGATGAATTTTCTATCAATTTGTTGTCCACCTTTAGCTAAAGCTTCAGCGATATCAATATTCGTGATTGAACCGAATAATTTTTCACCACCTGCTTTTGCAAAGATTTTAATTTCGATAGCTTTCAATGCTTCAGCCAATGTTTTTGCATCATTAACTACTTTAGCTTCTTTATGAGCTCTTTGTTTTAGGTTTTCAGCTAATACTTTCTTTGCAGAAGATGTTGCTAAATGAGCGTGTCCTTGTGGAATTAGAAAATTACGTCCGTATCCGTTTTTTACAGAAACGATATCATCTTTAAATCCTAAATTTTGAACGTCTTGTCTTAAAATAAGTTCCATGTTGTTGTCCTTTTATATAGAAGTTAGGTTTCGTATTTCAGAAAACCAACAACTGTTAATTTTTTATTATTTTAGTAAATCAGCCACATATGGCATTAATGCTAAGTGACGTGCTCTTTTTACAGCAACAGACACTTTTCTTTGGTACTTCAATGAAGTTCCTGTTAAACGACGAGGAAGTATTTTTCCTTGCTCATTAACAAATTTCAATAAGAAATCAGCATCTTTATAATCAATATATTTGATACCTGATTTTTTGAAACGACAATACTTTTTAGTTTTGTTTGTTTCTATATTTAAAGGCGTAAGATATCTGATATCTCCGTCTTTTTTTCCTGAAGCCGATTGTTGTAGTGTAGCCATGATAATTAAGCTTTTGTAGATTTTAATTTAGTTCTTCTTCTTTCAGCCCAAGAAATAGCGTGTTTGTCAAGACTTACAGTCAAGAAACGCATTACTCTTTCATCACGTCTAAATTCAGTTTCAAAAGCAATAAGGACTTCTCCTGCTACTTTGAATTCGAATAAATGGTAAAAACCACTTTTTTTGTTTTGAATTTCGTACGCCATTTTTTTAAGGCCCCAGTCTTCTTTCGACACCATTTCTGCTCCTCTACTAGTAAGAAAATCTTCAAATTTGCTTACTGTTTCCTTTACCTGAACTTCAGATAAAACGGGATTTAAAATGAAAACAGTTTCATAATGATTCATAAATATATATTTATTTGTTATTTGGGTGCAAAAGTAATCAATATTTCTTATCTCACAAACCTTATTTCGTTTTTTTGCTCTAAATTTAAAAAAATCGATGATATTATTTTTATTTCTAAATAAAAAAGTAGTAAATTTACTTAACCATATCTAATACTGAAATTTTATGAAACTAAACTGTGTTGTAGTTGATGATAGTTCTATCCAGAGGATAATTATTGCAAAGTTAGTTAATAATAATCAAAATTTACACCTAATAGGGGATTTTTCTAACGCTATAGAAGCAAAAAGTTGCATGGCTATTCACAATGTAGACTTAATATTTCTAGACATAGAAATGCCTGTCATCAGTGGTTTTGATTTTCTAGATGGCTTAAAAGTAAAACCCCAAATTATTTTCATTACTTCCAAGGCAGAATACGCCATGAAAGCGTTTGATTATGACGCAACAGACTACCTTCAAAAACCAATCGCAATTGATCGATTTAACGCCTCTGTAAAAAGAGCTATTGATTTTCATTTACTTAAAAAAGAAAATAAAGAAAATGAAGGCGAGCATATTTTCATTAAAAGTAATTTGAAAAAATTGAAAATTTTCACTTCTAAAATAAAATGGATTGAAGCCTTTGGAGATTATGTCAGAGTCGTTACTGAAGAGGACACTAATCTGGTACTCTCTACAATGAAATCTTTTGAAAATGATCTGTCAAAAGATAAATTTATCAGAGTTCATAAGTCCTATATTATTAATATCGATAAAGTAGAGCGCTTCAATAGCAAATATGCCGAAATTGGGATGACAAAAATTCCTTTAAGCCGACACAAAAAAGAAGATTTAGTACGAGCCCTTTCCTTTTCTTAATTTCCATTTATCAATAAAAATCTACATTTGAAGTTACTTTTATAGCTCTGAACTGAGCAACAGCCTCAAAACTATTTAGCATTTTCTGAATCGTTTTTTTTGTGTTCCCAATAGACACATTTTGAGGTATTTTGATAATAATCATACGAATGTATTCGTTTCTAATCCTGCTGATAGCTGGTTCTTCCGGACCCAATACTGGCATATTTAAGTTTTGACTTATCACTTGATACAGCCACATAGCACCTTCCTTTAACTTATCAAAATCACGTTGTTTTAGCGTTAGTTTTATAAGCCTGAAATACGGTGGATATTTATAAATTTGTCGGTCATACAATTGTTCGTTATACATTCCAAAATAATCGTTCTTAGTCACTTGTTGTATTGTATTGTGATTGGGATTGTAGGTTTGTATGATCACTTTCCCTTGTTTTTGAGAACGTCCTGCTCTACCGGCAACTTGAGTCATCATCTGAAAACTTCTCTCAAAAGCTCTAAAATCAGGATGATATAACATATTATCCGCATTCATGATTCCCACTAAACTCACGTTGTCAAAATCCAACCCTTTGGCCAGCATTTGGGTTCCTACTAATATGTCCATTTCTCTGTTCTTAAAACTATCAATGATTTTTTCGAAACCAAATTTTCCTCGGGTCGTATCCTGATCCATTCTCCCTATTTTTGAATTTGGAAAAATAGACAGTAATTCTTGTTCAATTTGTTCGGTTCCAAAGCCTTTTGTAGTCAAATCAACACTAGAACATTCGTGACAATGTGTAGGTTTAGCCATGGTGTATCCACAATAATGACAACGCAACTGGTTTTTATGCTTGTGATAGGTCAAACTTACGTCGCACTGTTGGCATTGAGGTACATGACCGCAAGTGATACATTCAATTACAGGAGAATATCCTCTGCGGTTTTGAAACAAAATCACTTGCTCTCCTAAAGACAACGCGTTTGTAATTTCTTCAATTAAAACGTCACTAAAATGTCCTGTCATTTTTTTTCGAAAGTATTTGTCTTTCAAATCCACCAATTCAATATTGGGCATCCTGACATTCCCGAAACGTTCCGAAATTTCGACCAGACCAAATTTATCTGATTTGGCATTAAAATACGTTTCTATACTTGGCGTAGCCGAACCCAAAAGCACTTTTGCCTTGTGGGAATGTGCTAAAACTATAGCCGCATCCCGGGCGTGATACCGCGGAGCCGGATCTGCCTGCTTGAAGGTTTGCTCGTGTTCTTCATCTACAATTATGAACCCTAAATTATGAAAAGGCAAAAACAAAGCGGACCTCGCTCCAATTACCACTTGCGCTTTCTCAGAATTTTGCAAAACTTGATTCCACACCTCAATCCGTTCATTATTGTTATATTTCGAATGAAAAACCGCTACTTTATTTCCAAAATAACTTCTTAATCGACCTACTAATTGAGTCGTCAAGGCAATTTCAGGCAGTAAATACAGGATTTGTTTTCCCGTTGCCAAATATTCTTCGATGAGTTTGATGTAAATTTCCGTTTTTCCACTGGATGTTACTCCGTGTAATAAACAGACTTCTTTTAGAATAAAACGATCTTTAATTTCTTCGAAAGCAGCTTGTTGCGCCTGACTCAACTGTAATTCTTCATCACGAATTTTTCCGTTGAAATGTACTCTGTCTTCCTGCAAAAAATAATCTTCGAATATTTCTTTCTCGATTAAAGCTTTAACAATTGCCGAAGAAGAATTAGCTTGCTCAACTAATTTTTTTACGGTAATGGGTTTAGCTCCGTTCCTTTCGGCCTCGCCTTGGGACTTTTGCGTTGCGCTCAATTGAAAATAGTGCATTACAATTTCCTTTTGTTTGTTGGCATTTTTCAGCGTCTCAAGTAATTCGCTTAAGCCTTGATTGGATTCGTATTTAGGGTGCAGCCGCACGTAGCGAACTAATTTAGGTTTGTAGCTTTCCTGTATTTCTTCCTGAAGCACCAAGATGTTCTTATCAACTAGTTTTTGAATAACAGGAAAGATATTTTTCTTGTTTAAAATAGCAATAATATCTTGAATTTTTAGCGAATTCTGCTGTTGCAAAGCTTCGTAAACTAGGAACTCATCATCCGAAAGAAGATTGGTATCCACAAATAAATTCGTTTTTTGAGAAATCAAGGTTTCGCTTTCCAGCAAAAGAGCACTTGGCATGGCACCACGATACACATCTCCAATGGCACACATATAATAGGAAGCGATCCACTGCCAATGTGCAATCTGGATTTCAGTTACGATGGGCTTTTCATCCAGAATTTGATGGATTTCCTTCGCATCATACAACTCTGGTTTGTTTTGATGAGTTTCAATAACTAAAGCCGTAAAAATTTTACTTTTCCCAAAAGGAACAGCTACCCGCATTCCTTTTTTGATGTATAAAAACTCCGTTTCGGAAACGCTATACGTGAATGTTTTAGCTAAGGAAAGAGGTAAAATTACTTCTGCAAAATACATTTATAATCAATTATGAGTTATCAATTTGAGTGATGTGTTGAATTTTTACTTTGAACCCATAACTCCTAATTTCACACTTATTTTACTCTGTTCCAAGTTTGTGTTCTTCCAAATAAGGCCACACCAATATATCCTCGAACGTTCAGTTTATCAGTACCATTCAAAACCAAAGAACATTTGTAGAGCTTCCCCGTAGTTGGATCCAAAATTTTTCCTGAATTGTATTCTTTACCATCTTTAGTAAGGCCTTTGATAATCACAAGCCCCATAATAGGCTTATTTTTTTCATCACCGGAACATGCTGTACATACACTTTTTTTCTTTTCGGTATCTAATATGTCAACGATTTTTCCGTAAATTTTACCGGAACGTTCGTAGATTTCGACTATTGATTTGGCTTTGCCTGTTTCGTCATCAATGGTTTTCCATTTTCCGATAACGCTATGCGTTTGTCCATAAAAGGCCATCGAAATAAATAATACCAGAATTGTAATTGTATTTTTCATCTTTTTCTTTTTAGAGCCCTGATAGCCTTGAAAATCCTGTCATGGCAAGAAACGAATAGCAGGAAATAACCCTTGATTTTGAGACTATTTTGGTTTAAAAATTATATTTTTTTTGCTTTCAGTTTATTTACTGTGGCATTCAATTCAAAACCCAACAGTAATATCATGCAGTTGATCCAAATATAAAACATCAAAACCAATAATGTTCCTATTGAGCCATATAATTCATTGTATTGTGAAAATTTTGTGACCCAAATTCCAAAACCGTATGAATCCAGCAGAATCAATATTGTTGTAAATACAGAGCCAATAGAGATAAAAGCTCTGTTTTTATAATACTTAGTTCCAAACTTAAAAAGTATAGAAGTAGTAGCTAAAATCATCAAAATCACGAATGCATAGCGTCCTAAAATAATTAGTTGCAGCTGATCGCTAAATACTGTTTTCTGTATAAATACCTCAAAAACAACAATTATTGCAACCGTTACAATTAAAAGTAAAGACAGCAATAATGACATTCCTAATGCGACTAAATACTGACGGATAAACCCTCGTTTGATCAGGACGTGTCTGGAAGATTCAAAACCTCCCAGAATTCCATTTAATCCATTTGCCATTAATAAAATGGAGAGCAAAAACCCATAGGAAACTAATCCTGAATGGCTGTTATTAAGAATATCATTGATGATTTTATAAATAGCATCATAGGTATTGGGCGGAACTCCATCCTTTACAAATTGAAGAAAATCATTCTGAAAACCTTCAATAGGTATGTAAGGAATAAGATTTAAGATGAACAGCGCAAAAGGAAATAAGGCCATGAAAAAACTAAATGCAATTGCACTGGCATGATAGGTTACCGCACTCTCCACAATCCCAAGTCCGTAAAGTTCTAACAAATCGTATAAGGACAAGCCTTCTAGCCAAGGAAGCTTGATCTTTTTTAGCACATGAACCAGATTGCGAATTATCGGGATTTTTTCGAGCTTAACCTCTATCTCTTTACTCATATTGCTTTTAAACTCAAATCCATGTTGTAAACGGAATGCGTCAAGGAACCTGACGAAATATAATCTACTCCACATTCTGCATACTTGCGAATGGTATTTTCATTTATATTTCCGGAAGATTCAGTCCGGCATTTATCCCCAATCAAAGCTACTGCTTTTATCGTATCCTCATAATTAAAATTATCAATCAAAATCCGGGATATTCCTTCACTTTCGAGAATTTCTTTTATTTCGGCTAAATTTCTGGCTTCGACAATGATTTTAAGATCCAGATTATTTTCCTTGAGGTAGGCTTTGGTTTTGGCAATGGCCAAGGTAATTCCGCCCGCAAAATCATTATGATTGTCCTTGAGCATTATCATATCATACAAAGCATACCGGTGGTTTTCACCGCCACCAATTTTGACTGCCCATTTCTCACAGGCCCTGAATCCCGGTGTTGTTTTGCGGGTATCGAGAATTTTTGTATTTAGCCCTGTTACTAAACGAACGTATTCTTTGGTTTTAGTTGCTATAGCTGACATTCTTTGCATTGAATTCAAAACTACACGTTCTGATTTTAAAATAGATTGTGAACTTCCCGAAACATGAAAAACAACATCTCCCTTTTTTACTGAAGTTCCGTCCTTAATAAAAGTCTCTATTTGTAAATTAGGGTCTACATACTCAAAAATCATTTTGGCAAAAGCCACGCCTGCAATAATACCGTCTTCTTTTACCAATAATTTTGCTTTTCCTGTGGCCGATGCCGGAATACAAGCCAAAGAGCTATAATCTCCAGGGCCCACATCCTCCCTAATGGCGTTTTGTATTAGTATTTGTAACTCGTTATTGAATTGTGCTTCGCTAATCATTTTATAGAAAATTTATGGAATGCTAAAGTAGCATATATTTTGTGGATTTGAAAATTTGAGAGTTGGCTTCTTTGGATAAAGAAACAAATGAATCTATTTTATCAAGAAAAAAACTAGACATATTAAAGATCTAATTGTAGAAAACAACACAGTTACCATACGCAATTACAGCTTTACACATTGACTTTAGGCGCTCTAGCTATTTAAACCCATAAATCAATTGTTTATTTAGGGCAGTACTATTTAAAATCCTATATTTGGATTTAGTAACTAAATCACTATTTTATGAAATCTTATTTTAGCCTGCTTTTTGTATCGTCACTACTTTTTATTTCTTGTAAAAAGGAAGTAGACATACAAAATACTACTCCGACAAATATCGTTCCTTTTACTGAAGTTGGCAGACAAATGCAGAACCAATCGCAAACTACCACTCAGCAACAACAAAATACGGATCCTACTGCTGTTGCCACTGGCGCAAATCCAGCTCATGGTCAACCTGGTCACCGATGTGATATAGCCGTTGGTGCTCCTTTGAACTCCCCGGCTGCTACAAATGCTTCTGCTACGCCACAACAAAACGCGCCTGTTCAGGCTAATACAGTCTCAACTGCAACAACGCAAGACCAGGGAACTCCTACGGCTGAAGGAATGAATCCGCCACACGGACAAACCAATCACCGCTGTGATATTGCTGTGGGTGCTCCGTTGCCTAAATAGGAATTTGAATGCTCCTCAAAAATAAAAAATGGGCGCAAATCCCCAAGTGTTTAGGCCCGTTTTAGTTTTTGAATCCTACCGCGTGATAGTAATTTGTTCAGCGAAAAGATGTTACAATACCAACCAACAATGACACCTGTACTAATTTTTGATTTTAATTTAAATAGCGATCTAAGCAATTGGAAAATTGTAAATGATGCTGTGATGGGAGGAATATCCAAAAGTACATCTTATTTAGAACTCAAATGGAAAGGGAACCTTTGAAGGTACTGTTTCATTAGAAAACAATGGCGGATTTTGTGCTGTGAAATATGTTTTTGAACCAATGTATCTAAAACCTGCTAAACATATTGCATCCACATTAAAGGAGACGGCAAACAATACCAATTTAGAGTGAAGATAAATCGTACAGACCCACATTCGTGTGTATTCCCTTTTCAAACTACCACTGATTGGCAAACAATTGAAATTCCATTCACCCAGTTGTATCCAGCTTTCAGAGGACGAAAATTAGATCAGCCTAATCATTGACGGTTCTAAATTAGAGGAAAATGCTTTCCTGATAGGCAATAAGAAAGAAGAGTCATTTCAATTGCTAATTGATCGCATTGAGGTAAAATAAATAGCATCTTAGCTTTCGTAATTTTATAAATTTAAAAATCAGATTATTAATTTCCATTAAAGAGAATGTAATTTAAAACTGCTAATTTTTCTATCTTTGCATCTCTGAAATCTAACAAAAATGAACATCAAATTGATTGCTATCGGTAAAACTGATAACAAAGCGCTACAATCCTTAATTGACGATTACACCAAGCGTTTGTCTTTTTACATTAAATTCGATTTAGATATTATTCCTGATATCAAGAACGTAAAAAACTTATCCGAAAGTCAGCAAAAAGAGAAGGAAGGCGAATTAATTTTAGCAAAAATCACACCAACGGACCAACTTATTTTATTGGATGAAAACGGAAAAAATTTTTCTAGCGTTGGCTTTTCAGAAGAATTACAAAAGAAAATGAATTCCGGAGTAAAGACTTTAGTTTTTGTTATTGGCGGTCCTTATGGGTTTTCGGATACGGTTTATGCTAAAGCACAAGGAAAAATATCGTTGTCTTTAATGACTTTTTCGCATCAGATGGTTCGGTTGTTCTTTATCGAACAATTGTATCGTGGATTCACGATCTTGAAAAACGAACCGTATCATCATCAGTAATTATTTCGTTTGAAGTGTTCTTTTTTTAAAGTTTAAAGTTTAGTAAATAAATTCTTGATTACTTTTCATTTGTACTTTTAAACTTTCAATAAAAATTTTGTTTTGTATATAACTTCCAAAGCTTAAATTTTCATCAAACCTAAATAAAAAAGTAGTTGCAACGTCTTTGGGTAAAACAGTATTAATTAAATCTTGAAGCTTTTCTTTTTTGAAAACTTGATTCTCAATTAAAATCTCATTATTCTTATTGAAAATATGATGGTTCCAATTGGTTTTTCCAGTTTATAAAACACATTGGTAAAAGGTATAAAAACTAAATTTTTTCCGATTGTATTAGCATAAGAATAATAATTCTCGGCTTTTTCATTCTTGTGTGCTTTTTCTTCACGCTTTTTTGTTGCAACCTCATAATATCCGGAATTGCAAGTCGTAACGGTTAACGTTTGTCTACATTGAGAATCCAATTGGTCTAAATAATACTGTTTTTACGGTTTACTTCAGCCAGCGTATCCAAGTCTTTTGTTCTAAAAAAAATATAGATTGGCGAAAGATCCTCTACCACTTTGACAATTGAAATATTTGATTTTGGCAATAAAACCGCTTCTTTATTTCCACAGGAAAAAAGAGTAAAAAGAACAATCAACATAAAATATTTCATCGTTATAAATTGATTTTATTGAATAATGTAACGCATTCCACAGCTTCTTTTACATCGTGAACACGAAGGATTTTTGCGCCTTTGGTCAATGCCAAAGTATTTAAAACTGTAGTTCCATTTAATGCATTTTCGATTGAAGTATCTAGGGTTTTATAAATCATGGATTTTCTGGAGACTCCTACAAGAAGTGGTAATTTCAAGATGTTAAACAAGTCCATTTTTTGAAAAACTTCATAATTTTGTGCTATAGTTTTGGCAAAGCCAAAGCCCGGATCAATAATCAAATCATTGATTCCAAAACTTCTGGCCATAGCTACTTTTTCAGAAAAATAGAACACCATTTCTTTTACAATATCATCGTAATCCATAAGTGTTTGCATCGTTTGCGGATTGCCTCGCATGTGCATCATAATATACGGAACATTGTATTTTGCAATTATCTCCAGCATTTTGTCGTCTAGATTTCCGGCTGCAATATCATTGATGATAGCCGCACCACTTTCAATCGATGCTTTTGCTACTTCGCTTCTAAAGGTATCAATAGAGATTATTGTTTCTGGAAACTGCTTTAGAATCAAATCAATAACAGGAAAAATTCTGGAAATTTCATCTTGTTCCGAAACGAATTCTGCATTTGGTTTGCTCGAATAAGTACCTACATCTATAAAAGTTGCGCCATCAAGCAGCATTTTTTCAGTATGAGAAAGGATTTCGGTTTCATTCTTATACTTTCCTCCATCAAAAAAAGAGTTGGGTGTCACATTCAAAATTCCCATTACTTTGGGAGTTGATAGATCAATGAGTATTCCTTTACAATTAATTGTCATTCTTTTTTAGTTTTAAAACTACTACTTTCAACATTATTTACCCTTCATTCTGCATTCAAAAAAATTATTCTTATTTTTGAAAAAATTTGAATACAAATATACACCAATAATGAAGAATACTTCAAAGGAATATGATGCTGTGATTGCGACTTGTCGGGCACTGTATATCAACAAAATGAAAGATTACGGATGTGCTTGGCGCATTTTGAGACTGCCTTCATTAACGGATCAAATCTATATTAAGGCCCAAAGAATCCGAAGTTTACAAGAAAATGAAATCCGCAAAATTGATGAAGATGAAACGGGTGAATTCATTGGGATCATCAATTATGCTCTCATGGCGTTGATTCAATTGGAATTAGGCGTTGCAGATCAGCCTGATTTAAGTGTGGAAAAGGCAACCAAATTATACGATGCCAAAATCAAACTAACCAAGGAATTAATGGAAGACAAAAATCATGATTACGGGGAAGCTTGGCGCGAAATGCGTGTAAGTTCACTAACAGATTTAATTTTGCAAAAACTACTTCGTGTCAAACAAATTGAAGACAACAAAGGAAAAACATTAGTTTCTGAAGGAATCGATGCTAATTATCAGGACATGATAAATTATTCGATTTTTGCCTTGATTCTAATGGGTTTTGGAAACAAATAATAAAAAGCAATAACTAAACATGAAATTGCCAAGGTTTTAAAATCACAAACTGTAATCAAGAATGGCGATACCATATTCCATTAAAACATAAATATTATCTTCATATGAAAAATATAATTACTCAATTTTCTAGAATTTTCGTGGGAATCCTATTCATAATCTCCGGATTAATCAAACTGAATGACCCTGTTGGTTTTTCTTATAAATTGGCAGAGTATTTCAGTGAACCCGTATTCAACATGCCCTTTTTTGTTCCGTTTGCACTGGGAATCGCCCTGTTTTTAGTGATTCTTGAAGTGGTTTTGGGGATTATGTTACTCATTGGATACAAGACTAAAGTCACGGTTTGGAGTTTATTGGTTTTGATTGTAATGTTTACCTTCCTAACTTTTTATTCCGCTTATTTCAATGTAGTAAAAGATTGTGGCTGTTTTGGCGATGCGCTAAAACTAACACCATGGCAATCGTTTACAAAGGATATTGTGTTGTTGTTCTTTATTCTGGTATTGTTCTTTAACAAAAAATTAATCCAACCCTTATTTAGAACTACCGTTCAAAACATAATTATTTATGCCAGTATCGTTTTATCAGCCTTTATGGGCGTTATCGTTTTAAACCATTTGCCATTAATAGATTTTAGACCATTCAAGGTAGGAAATAATATTCAACAAGGAATGCAAATCCCTGACGGCGCTGATAAATCAGTGGTAGAAATGGTGTTTATATACAAAGTGAATGGTGTAGACAAAGAATTTACCGAAAAAGACCTAATGTCGATTCCTGAAGGCGCCGTATTTGTAGACCGAAAAGACAAAGTCATCACAGAAGGATATGTTCCTCCTATTCATGACTTCACGATGGAAAAAGACGGTTTGGATTATAAAGATCAGTTCTTGCGAGAGCCAAAATTGATGTTGATTGTAGCCTATAATTTAGTGAATGCCGATAAAGCGGGAATGGGCAAAATGGAAAAACTGTATTTAGATGCAAAAACAAAAGGATATAAGGTAATTGGAATGACATCTTCCTTACCGGAAGAGATCGCTGCAGCAAAAAAACAATATGGATTGACATTTGACTTTTATTTTTGTGATGCAATCACATTAAAAACAATTGAAAGAGCCAATCCAAGTATTGTATTGCTCGAGAAAGGAACAATCACACAAAAACTTCATCATAACGACGTCAAAGACTTAAGATTATAAGAATAGGACGGTTCTGATTTACGGTATTACAGAACTTTAACCGCTAATTATTTTTACCCATTAAAAGCATTTATGTTAAAATGTTTTTTTAGTAAAATTGGATCTGCACTGCTTACTCTTTTTGGAGTGTTTACAGTGATATTATTTTTGTTTACTGTTTTGCCTGGGGATCTTGCACCCATGATACTGGATCAAAATGAAAATTCAGAACAACTGGCCATTGTAAAAAAGAAATATGGTTTTGATAAACCTATTGCTACTCAATACTTGTATTATCTGAATGACCTGTTGCCTATTTCTTTGCACAGTGATACCCAATCCGATTATACTTTTCTGAGCGAGGGAAAATACAATGTGGTACCCCTTTTTGGAATTGGTACAAATGAATTGGTTTTGAAAACCCCCTATTTAAGAGAAAGTTTTCAAAAAAGCGGAAAAAAAGTTTCTCAAATTATTGGATATACATTGCCAAGCACAGCCGTATTAGCCATATTTGCCATAGGTATCGCTATTGTTTTTGGAATTGTTTTTGGTATTATTTCTGCCTTATACAAAGATACCTGGATCGATCGCCTAATTGCTTTAATCAGTACTTTAGGGATGAGCATTCCTTCCTTTTTCAGTGCAATCCTATTTGCCAGGCTCTTTGGATTTGTATTACAAAAACAAACGCAGTTTAATATGCCCGGAAGCCTATAAGAAGTACATAATTTCGATGAAGGAAGTTATATTCAATGGATTTTGTATATGCATATTTAGATCCCAAAATAAGACTGGGATAATCACTGTATTTTGACAAGAAATAGCATTTCCAAAGTAACAACAGGTTTGATGTTGTCTAAATCTCATCAACTATAACGATATTGCTGAAGCATTTTTGAATTCCGCTTTCAAAATATGGTATTCTGCACAACTCAATCCAATTGTTTGTTTAACTTTGTTTAAAAAACAACTCTATAATGAAACAAATACTATTACTTCTAATATCTATTGTAACCTTTTCTTGCGCAAAAGAGGGAAAAACTGAATTTTCTAAAACGGCTTTGTCTGAAACTCTACTAGCCACTGACGGAAGTCAAGTTGCTTTTCAGGATATTTTAAAAAAACACAAAGGCAAAACCATAGTAATTGAAGTTTGGGCTTCTTGGTGTGGGGATTGTGTCAAAGCAATGCCAAAAATCAAAGAATTACAAGCGAACAATCCTGATGTTGCTTATTTATTTATTTCAATGGACAAAACTGCCGATAAATGGAAAGTTGGAATTGAAAAACACGAATTGAAAGGAGATCATTTCATGGCAAATGACCAAATGGGAGGTGTATTTGCAAAAGCCATTGACCTAGATTGGATTCCAAGATATATCATTGTGGACAAAACCGGAAAAATTGCTTTATACCGCGCTATTGAAACTGATTTTGACACGATTAACGAGACTTTAGAAAATTTAAAATAAAGCATTCAAACACCATTTGAGATGCAGTTCTTATCATTTGAAAAACTTCAAAAAAACGAAACCAAAAACTAAATATAACACGACAAAATGAGAAAGAAGATTGTTGCAGGAAACTGGAAAATGCATAAAAATGCAGAGCAAACAGAAGATTTATTAAATGAATTAATAGCGAAAATCCCTACAGATACTGCTGTGCAAATAATTGTAGCGCCAACATTTGTAAACCTGGCTTCTGCTGTAGATCATTTAGAATTTACCAATATAGATGTTGCTGCACAAAACGTTCATCAAGCAGAAAGCGGTGCTTTCACGGGTGAAATTTCGGCAGATATGTTAAAAAGTGTAGGTGTAGACATTGTCATTTTAGGACACTCCGAACGCAGAGCCATTTTTCAGGAAACAGATGCTTTAATTGCGAATAAAGTAAATACGGCTTTGGAACATGACATAAGAGTTATTTTTTGTTTTGGTGAAGAATTAAAAGACCGCCAATCAAAAAATCATTTTAATGTAGTTGAAAACCAATTGCGAGATGGTTTATTTCATATTGAGGCTAAAGACTGGGACAGTATCGTTTTAGCCTATGAGCCAGTTTGGGCAATAGGAACAGGAGAAACAGCTTCTCCGGAGCAAGCACAGGAAATGCATGAATTTATAAGAGAAACCGTTCGTAAAGCTTTTGGAAGCGATATTGCTGAAAACGTATCTATCCTATATGGAGGAAGCGTGAAACCGGATAATGCTAAAGAAATTTTCTCAAAACCAGATGTAGATGGAGGCCTCATTGGGGGTGCCGCACTAAAAGCTGATGATTTTGTAGCAATTGTAAAGGCTATCTAAATTTCAATTTTAAACGTCATAAAAAAGCGGTGATTCATTTTACCGTTTTTTTTATATTCCTATTTCAACCTGAAAACGCAGGTGCCAGTTGTTCTTTGTATTACCGTCAAAATAATGTAGGGTATCAAAAGTCAATTCCGTTTGCAATTTAAAAGTGTGTTCCCAAATATATTTCGTCAAACCAATGGTATACTGTTTTGTGTTTGGTGCTAAAAGCTTAATGTCCTCGCCCACTTTTTGAGTAGAATACCGTCCGATAATCTCATAATTTGATAACAAATTATAACTCAATTGATGATCAAATCCGTTACCAACGTAAGCAAAATTAGATTGTGAAATATCATCCGGATTTATTGTAACTGCATTTCTTGGAGTAATTCTGGACATATAACTTGACATAGCGGCCCATCCGTTGTATTTAATCAAAACATCAAGCATCACTGATTTCATAGTGCGAGCTTCAAATAAATCATTTCCTAATTGACCTTGGGTTCTTTTGGCATGATTATTTTGCTGAAAAGCACCCGAAAGCATTAATTTCGGCTTTTTTTCTCTTACAATATCCCCTTCAAAATAGGTTCCGTCTCTTGAAAATGCCCCAAACGGTAACAACTCTACCTTCCCTGTTAAGGCAACACCTTCATCTGTATTCCCCGTGATATTTCGACCTTCTCCTGTTGAAATAGCTGTTTTGAAATTATAGGAAAATTTATCCCGAAATTCATTCATATTGTGAACTTGAAAACCAAAATCCCTGTCAATTGTAAATCTGGCATTGTTAATCGATCGGTCCGTTAACTGTAATCCGCCTGAAGAATTCACACGTTGGCGATTTCCTGGTAATTTTGTTTGTCCAAAACTGATATTCCAGTGTCTATTAGGTCTGTAAAAAACAACTGCATCTCTGATAATATTTATGTTCTCACCTTCTCTAATTTCACCAACATCGCCCGGAGCAAATGACAATTGAACTGCATATAAAAATTTTGGATTTCCCACATATCCGTCAAATCGCAAACGTAATCTTCGGATTTGCCCGTCATATCCCCTTTTTTCATCTTCATTTTCAATATAAGTCACCCTATTTTGCATTCGGAACCGAATATTCAATTGGTATAAACTATCCGGAGAAGTGATTCCAATTCCTTTACCAAAACTATAGTACGGAAGCGCCGATAATCTTAAGTCATTATCTTGTTTGCTTTGCTTGATATTCACCTGCGCATTGCTGGAAATGCAACTTACAAAGATCCAAAATAAAATTATTTTTTTCATGGTGTACTACTGTGTTTTGGGTACAAATGTAAAATAAAATTTGATTTACAAATACTCTTTAATATGCGATTGTTACCTTTGCAAAAAAAACAAGCATGTCAAATATTTATATAGCGTACCATTTTACTATTGAACCTAAAGAATTGGGGTCTGAAATCTTAATCGCGGAATTGGGAGAAAGAGCTTTTGAGAGTTTTACAGAAACTGAAACCGGGATTTCAGCTTTTGTGCAAAAGGATTTATGGAATGAAACCATCTTAGCGGATATCCATATTTTACAATCCGAAGAATTTACGATTGATTATACATTTGAAGAAATCGAACAAGTCAACTGGAATGAGGAATGGGAAAAGAATTTTGAAGCCATTGATGTCGACGGAAACTGTCATGTACGAGCACCATTCCATCCAAAAACAGATGCCGAATTTGATATTATAATTGAACCAAAAATGAGTTTTGGAACAGGGCACCATGAGACCACTCACATGATGATTCAACATTTATTAGAAATAGATGTAACCGGAATGAAAACACTCGATATGGGATGTGGAACCGCAATATTAGCAATTCTTGCCGAAATGAAAGGAGCGCAACCAATTGACGCTATTGATATTGACAATTGGTGTTACTTGAATTCTATAGAAAATGCAGCACGTAATAACTGCAAACACATTACCGTTTATGAAGGGGAAGCCTCTTTATTAGAAGGTAAAAAATACGATTTGATTATAGCCAACATCAATAGGAATATTTTGTTGAACGATATGCAGAGTTACATAGACAGTTTAAACCCTAATGGAACGCTACTTTTAAGCGGTTTCTATCATGAAGATATACCATTTATAGATGCCTCTTGTACCGAAAAAGGACTGATTTATGTTAAAAAACTTGAAAGAAACAATTGGGTATCTTTAAAATATGTAAATTAGTAGTATTATTTTTTTATTAATTACGAAAGTACAAAAACCTATAAAATGAGTACTAAAGAAAAAGTAAGAGAAAGAGTCCATGTCAAAGAAGCAACCCAGCTGGACAACGAAATCATCGTTTATAATGATGATGTAAATACATTTGACCATGTCATTGACACCTTAATTCGCGTATGCAATCACACACCGGAACAAGCAGAACAATGTTCATTAATCGTACATTATAACGGAAAATGTACTGTAAAAACAGGGCCTTACGACAAATTAAAACCACAATGCACGCAATTATTAGAAGCAGGATTAAATGCAGAAATAATTTAAGAATAATAAAAATTCCCTTTGACAAATAAATTACTGTGAATAATTAAAAAACATTCTCTTTTATTCTATATTTGAATAAAAAAAGTGTTCTTATGGAAGAATATGGTAAAATTTTAGTTTTTGTAATGCCCATTTTTTTGATATTAATTAGCATCGAAAAAATTTATGGGCATTACAAAGGGGAAGATACCGCACCTAATATGGATGCTGTTTCAAGCGTGAGCTCTGGAATGGTCAACTCCCTAAAAGATGTTTTAGGACTTAGTATCACACTGGTTTCTTACGATTGGATCGTATCTAAAATAGCTTTATTCAATCTTGAAGCTACCTTTTTAACCTATTTTATTGGATTTATAGCTATTGATTTTTATGGCTATTGGAGTCATCGTTTGTCGCATCAAATTAACTTTTTATGGAACAAACATGCTATACATCATAGCAGTGAAGAATTCAATTTGGCCTGTGCCCTACGCCAGCCCGTTTCCAGTTTTGTAAATCTGTTTACCTTTTTATTGATTCCAGCCGCACTTTTAGGAGTTCCCTCCAAAGTGATTGCGATAACCTTACCAATTCATTTATTCCTTCAATTTTGGTACCATACTAAGCACATCAAGAAAATTGGTTTTCTGGAAAGGATATTGGTTTCACCATCCCATCATAGGGTGCATCATGCCATCAATCCAGAATACATGGACAAGAACCATTCGCAAATATTCATCATTTGGGATAAATTGTTTGGTACTTTTCAAGCGGAATTAGAAAGCGTTCCACCTGTTTTTGGAATCACAAGACCAGCCAGAACCTGGAATCCGATCCGGATAAATTTTCAGCATTTATGGCTATTGATTACAGATGCTTGGCGCGCCGAAAACTGGAAAGATAAGTTTATCATTTGGTTTAAACCAACAGGCTGGCGTCCGGAAAATTTTGAAGAAAAATATCCCGTTGTCAAAATTACCAATGTATATGATTTTGAAAAATACGGCGTTCAACATTCTAAAAAACTAATGTACTGGTCCTTATTTCAAGCAATTATAACGTTGTTACTTATTAGTTATATGTATAATTCTATCGTGGTGATAGGGTTGCCAAATGTATTTATTTACGGCGCATTCATCTTCCTGACCGTTTACAGTTACACGGAATTAATGGATACCCGCAAAATTTCCATCTTCTGGGAAAGTATCCGTTTTGTTTTTGGAATTGGACTAATTTTCTATTTTGGCGATTGGTTTGGAATGAATCAACTTTTTCCTTTTGCGAGTTATATTATTGGTGGTTATCTCCTTTTATCCTTGGCTGTAACTGTATATTTTGTCAGCACTAATTTTGAAAAAGATGCCATGATTACCGTTCAATCTTAAAAAAAATATGAAACACAACATTAAAGTAAAGAGTTTTATTGGGTTTAGTCTTGTTTATCTATTGCTAATTCTTTTTGGTTGGGAAACTATAGCTTGGTTTTTGAAACCATTTTTATTGCCGTTTTTAATTCTGACAGTTTATTTACACGAAAGATTTAGTACTAAAAAAGTTCTTATAACTGCTTTGACTTTGTCGTGGATAGGGGACATTATTTTGATGTTTGCTGACAAAGGAGAGTTGTATTTTATTGCAGGGCTGATTGCCTTTCTACTTTCGCACATTTCGTATATCATACTATTTAACAAACAATTGAAAATTTATTTAAAGAATAGTAAAATTATTTTCTGGGTAGGAGTTACAGTAATCGTAGTTTATTTAATCGTAATGATGTTGCTTTTATTGCCAAGTTTAGGGGACTTAAAAATTCCTGTTCTATTATATGCCCTTACTATTTCAATTATGTTGTTATTTGCGCTCAAGGGTTTTTTAAACTGGCAAAAACCTGCCAACAGCTATATATTAATTGGCGCTATTGTTTTTGTAGCTTCAGATAGTCTTTTGGCCTTTGATAAATTCTATGCGCCATTGCAATACAGCTCCTTTTTGATTATGGCAACCTATTTACTTGCGCAATATTTGATTGTTTCCGGCATTTTAAAATTAAAAAAAAAATAGCATTCCCACAAGAGAATGCTATTTTGATGTCAAGTGTTTTTCGATTAATGAGGTAATTTATTTTTCAATAGTCCATATAGATAGGTCCCGAAAAGAGACCCGAAAAGCACTATCAAAATGGTCCAAAAACCAGCCCCAAGCAAGATGAATATTGGTCCCGGACAAGAACCTACCAATGCCCAACCCAATCCAAAAAACAATCCGCCAATCCAGTATCTGGCAGAGCCTTTTTCTTTATCCGGAATTTCTATAGATTCTCCCTTGATGTCTTTTATATTGTTTCGTTTAATGATTTGAATGCCAATAATTCCCGTCAAGATAGCCACCGAAATAATTCCGTACATGTGAAACGACTGAAATTGAAACATTTCATAAATGCGATACCAGGAAACGGCTTCAGATTTAGTCAAAACAATTCCGAAAACAAATCCAACCAATAGATATTTTAGTATATTTTTCATTCTTTTTATTTTATATTATGAGTCAATGATTGCTTATCTACTTTACAATTAATGGCAATAAAAAATGCGCCATTATCAATCCACCAATGAAGAATCCAATTACGGCTTTCAACGAAGGAATTTGTAAATTACTCAAGCCTGAAATGGCATGTCCGGAAGTACAACCTCCTGCATAACGAGAGCCAAAACCTACCAAAACACCACCAATAAGCAGTATAAAAATATGCTTTGGGGATTCTAAAATGGAGATTCCAAAAAGCGCATCCGGCATTAATTTTCCGTTTGGGGCATCGATACCAAGTTGTGCTAATTGTTCAATTGTTTTGGGATTAATAGTTACATTTGAAGCATCACTCATAAAATGAACGGCAACAAAACCACCTAACATTGCGCCAAGAACAACCACTAAATTCCAGCGTTGTGCTTTCCAGTCAAAATCAAAAAAAGAAACTCGTTTTCCTAAACCAGCCATCGAACAAAGCGAACGCAAATTAGAAGACATTCCAAAAGACTTTCCGAAATAAATAAGTGCCAGCATAATCAAGCCGATCAAAAAACCGGAAACAGACCAAGACCAGGTTTTAAAAATAATATCCATATTGTTTTTTTGTACAAAGATAAGAAGCATTTTACGAGATTTTAAGACAAATGTTATATTCCACAATAGACACTTGTAAATTATTCAGGGAACTCGCAATAAGGTCTGAAGTTCTGGTTATATTTGTGTCGAAGTACTTCCTTGCAATTAAAAGTGCCGTTTAAATTTTGACATTATAAATCTACCTTAAATATGAAAAAATCGATCCTTTTTATTGCTTTGCTAATAGGTACTACTTCTTGTATAAGTACACAATCTACTTTGAAAAACACGGACGATAATGCTCCCGATTTATTGCTGTCACAAGACTATACTTTTGTGATTACTCAGTACAGCACAAACAAAAAATATGGATATGATAAGGATTATCCCATCAATATATTCTTTAATAACACTAAAAACGAAACGATCAACCAAGAACGGTTTTTGAACGCATTAGCTGGGCCTAATGGTGAAAAAATAACGTATACCAAACAAGAAAGTTGCTGTCCGTTTCCAACGAAAAGAAGTGAAATGGGTGCTGGATTTCTGGATGTTTATGAATTAAAATGGAACGGTCAGAAAGAACCGCTACTACTCTACCTGAACATCTATGAAAAAGGAATATTGATGGTTCCGGTGGGACTTACATTGAAAAAAAAATAGTTTTTAAAATCCCAAAAGTCCTTATAAACCAAATTCCTAGCCCTGATGGCAGTGAAAATCCTCCCGTTTTTCAGGGAGATTGCAACATACAGCAGGAAATAGCTCCTAAAAAAAAGTTAATGCCCGAAATTAATTGGGAAACGTAAATTGGAAATCGTAAATCATAACTACCTTTGCACCTTTAAAAAATCATACTATGAACTTACAACATATTCCACAAATCAAATATACTGATAGTGGCAATTTCTTCTTGTTAGCTGGGCCTTGTGCCATTGAAGGGGAAGAAATGGCGATGCGAATTGCCGAAAAACTAGTTGGTATTACTGATCATTTACAAATTCCTTTCGTTTTCAAGGGTTCTTTCAAGAAAGCTAACCGATCTAGAATTGACAGTTTTTCAGGAATCGGTGACGAAAAAGCATTGAAAATCCTCAGAAAAGTTTCGGAAACATTTAAAGTTCCTACCGTTACGGATATTCATACAAATGAAGATGCGGATATGGCTTCTCAATATGTTGATGTATTGCAAATTCCAGCTTTTTTAGTGCGTCAAACGGATTTAGTAATGGCTGCTGCCAATACCGGAAAAGTAGTCAACTTGAAAAAAGGACAATTCATGAGTCCGGAAAGCATGAAACATGCGGTTCAAAAAGTATTGGATTGTAACAATGAAAAAGTGATGATTACCGATAGAGGAACGATGTTTGGCTACCAGGACATGATTGTTGATTTTAGAGGAATTCCTACAATGCAACAATATGCTACAACTGTTCTTGATGTGACGCACTCACTGCAGCAACCCAACCAAACGGTTGGTGTAACTGGTGGAAGACCTGATATGATTGAAACCATTGCCAAAGCTGGTATTGCTGTAGGCGTAGATGGAATCTTTATAGAAACCCATTTTGATCCTGCCAATGCAAAAAGCGATGGTGCTAATATGTTGCATTTGGATTATTTTGAATCCTTAATGACCAAGTTAGTTGCCATCAGAAAAACAATACACACATTTTAAATTTAGGCACCATATATATTGAAATATCTTTTATATTACGCATCCCTTATTATTTTATTTACCAATAGTATAATTGCACAGGAAATTACAGAAATTCAAACTAAATATACAACTCATAACAAAGGAAAATTTTTCATCTCATGGGGAGGAAACAGAGATACTTACTCCAAGTCGGACATAACCTTTCGAGGTAAAGATTACAATTTTACCTTAGAAAATGTCCAAGCGCAGGACAAACCAAAAGGGTGGCATGTAGATTATATCAATCCAGCAAAAATGACTATTCCTCAAACTAATTTCAGAATGGGGTATTTCATAAGTGACCACTACAGCGTTGCTATAGGTGTAGATCACATGAAATATGTAATGCTACAAGACAAGGCGGTAACGATCAATGGGCATTATCCCAATCCGGGATCTTATGATGAGCTATTAGCCAATAATCAAGTTCTTTTGACAGCAAAATTTCTCAAATATGAACATACCGATGGTTTAAATTATGTGAATACTGAGTTTTCTCGACATGATGATATCTCGTCATTATTCAAAATTAGAAATACGGATAAAATTCAAGTTAATTTAACCGAAGGAGTTGGTTTTGGTCTCTTATATCCAAAAACTAACACCACTTTATTAGGAAAAGATCGTCATGATGATTTTCATGTTTCAGGGTATGGAACTTCTTTGAAAGCAGGATTGAATGTTACTTTTTTTAAACATTTTTATATCCAGGGAGAACTCAAAGGAGGGTATATTAACATGCAAGACATTCGAACTACACAAAGCACCGAAGACAGTGCTTCACAAGATTTTTTCTTTTTTCAGAGAATTATTGCTGTAGGAGGAATATTCAAAATATAAATACTTTACACACAATAAAAAAACGAGGCTGTCTGGATATGACAGCCTTCTTTTGTTTACCAAAATTTTATTTGAATGATCGTGATGTGTTTTGATTTAATTGAAATTGTTTAGCGTATTTCTTTAATTATAAGCCGTTGGGTGCAATTATTCAAAACGTCAGTTCGAGTGTTTTTTGTGTAGTAAAACGGAACAAAACTTCTCAATACGCTTCGCACTCGAAGTGACGTGTATCGAGAACCGTTTTTAATACTAATTTTCTAGTTCTCGATATAATCCCGCCCAAAAGCGGGATCACTCGAACTGACAAAAATTATCATCAAAAATTAATTGCACCCAACGGGTTAATTATAACATATTATTAGCTAAATGTGGTGTACTATTTTCTTCCATAATAATAAAAATTTTATCTATCCAAAACTTGAATGGTAAATACCCTTCAAACTTAATTAAAATCACGTAAAAACACCTATAGCCAGACGAATTACTATTTCTAAATTTGCATGTATAACCTAATTTACATTAAATGAAAAATTCAGCACTAAATTCAGAGGAAAACACTAACCATTTTAATTTTAAAACTATTTTAAAAAAAATTGGATTTTATTTGTTAATTGTGCTTGTTTTTTTACACTTTAAGTTTTAATTATTTTCTCTTATGATGCTAAGTCGAGACCAGGAGACACCACAACCAATTGTTTCAAAAAATTATTATGCTGCTTTATCAGAAGAAATTCTATCAACTGCAAAATTAGGCAATATATGACTTTTCTTATAATATAATTTTTTATATCAGACAACAAAAATCAAAAAGAGTCTGGACACTGATGCTTTAAAAAAAACTTTTTAGATTAATAAATATAATGAATGTAACAAAGATGAATACTGATTCACATGGGGCATATAACTTTGATAATTTTTTTAATATATCTGCTGATTTTATATGTATTGCGGGATTTGACGGCTATTTTAGAAGAATAAATCCGGCTGTTTCAAAATTATTAGGATTTTCAGAAGAGGAATTGTATGCTAGACCCATCAGTAGTTTTGTGTATGCATCTGACCTTAAAATTACTATTGAAACCAGAGAAAAAGTATATAAAAACAAGCCTCTTTTGAATTTTGAAAATCGGTATTTAACAAAAACCGGGGAAATTATATGGCTGTCCTGGACATCGATGCCTGTCGAGTCCGAAAGATTAGTGTATGCGATTGCCAAAAACATTACCCATAAAAAAAGAATCGAAGAAGAACGCAATTTACTTCTTGCCAATCTTACCCAAATTAATAAGGAGCTCACGGTTTTGTCACATAAAACATCCCATGATTTAAAGTCTCCCATTAACAATATGCTTTCGGTCTTCAGTTTGATAGACAGTACTAAAATTCATGATCCGGAAACACTGGAATTGATCAGCACTCTTAAATTGACCAGTGAAAATTTAAAACAAACTTTAAACGATTCGATTGATGAATTAATTGATAATGAAAACATCAACACTCAAATAGAAAAAATAAACCTAAATGAAGCACTCAACGAAGTCTTGATCTCGATAAATTCTTTAGTCCAAGATTCAAAAGCAGAAATTAATATCGACTTTTCAGCTTTTGAAAATGTAACTTTTAACAAAGCGTACATCAAAAGTATTTTTTTAAATTTATTGACTAATTCGATTAAATATGCAAAACCGGATGCCCCTCCAATTATTACTATACAATCTAAAAAGGTAAATGGAATCAATCAATTAATTTTTTCTGATAATGGGCTGGGTTTTGATTTAGACAAAGTAAAAAACAGGATTTTTGGATTGTATGAAAAATTTCACAGCAACAACGACAGCAACGGTATAGGGCTGTATTTAGTGTACAACTACATCACAAGCTTAGGCGGGCGAATTGCGGTTGAGAGTAAAATAAATGAGGGTGCTACATTCACTATTTCTTTCAAATATTGAATGTAGCACCTTCTAAGATTTTGGTTTTTTAATTGACAATCCCTTGCTGATCCACCAGATAAAGTAAGGAAGCCATAGCCGCTGCTCCTAGTTCCAACTCTCTTTTATTGACAGCATCAAATGTGTCATTAGCGGCATGATGGTAATCAAAATAACGTTGTGAATCCGGTTGCAATCCCACCTTTACGATATGATTGGATTGCAGTGGACCAATATCAACACCGGAATGTCCTTTTACAAATTTGTGGATTAGGTATGGTTCAAATAACGTTGCCCAACTACTGATTTTGTTAAAATTTGCTTCATCAGCATCAATTGAAAATCCTCTTGGGGAAAATCCTCCCGAATCGCTTTCTAAAGCAAAAATATGGTTTTCATTATTTTTATTGGACTGTACTTCATATTCTTTGCCGCCTCGAACTCCGTTTTCTTCGTTCATAAACAATACCACACGCAACGTATTTTTAGGTTTATACCCAATGTTTTTGAAGATATTTAATACCTCCATACTTTGAACACATCCAGCACCATCATCATGAGATCCGTCTCCTAAATCCCAGGAATCAAGGTGGCCGCCAACGACCATTATCCTTTCAGGATGTTCAGAACCCGTTATTTCACCAACCACATTGTAGGATAAAACATCATCAAATGTTTCACAAGATTGTTTGAAATAGAATAGCGAATTTGGATTTTGTTTTAAACTTTTGCTCAACAGTTCGGCTCCATTTGTACTAATGGCAGCAGCTGGAATTCGTTGTTCTTTGGAAATTTCTCCATAATTAGTTGCACCGGTATGCGGTAAATCATCCAATCGCAAATTCATGGATCTTACAATTACAGCTAAAGCACCGAGTTTTCCAGCTTCTCTGGCTCCTGATGATCTTTGGTCAACACAACTCCCATAGGCTTTGAAAGTTTCGATAAATTCAGGATTCATCGCTCTGTTGAAGAAAATGATTTTCCCTTTTACTTTTGCTTCCCCTAATGCGGTTAATTCTTCCAGGCTGTTTACTTCAATTATAGTTGCTTGTACTCCTTTTTTTGGAGTGGCCACTGAACCTCCCAGCGCGCAAATGGGGAAATTAATTTTTTGTTTTCCTACTTGTAAATATGCGATTTCTTTTTCGCCACGAACCCATTTTGGCACCATTACTTCCTGGAGATAGACTTTATCTAAACCCAGGGTTTCTAATTGTGCTTTGGTATACAAAACTGCTTTTTCAGCTCCTATAGAACCTGATAATCGGGATCCAATGGTATTGGATAAATGGTCCAGCCAAGGATAACATTTGGCATTGGTTAAGGATAATTTGTAAATTTCTTTTAACATTTGTTCCTCCTTAGCTTGCGCAAAAGCAGTAATTCCACCAAAGAAAAGTGCGGCTAAAACAATTGATTTTTTCATAATAAATTTGGGCTTTTTTGGGTATTCTTCTTTATAATTTTGGTTTTGGTTGCCGTCGCAATTTCGTAATTCTTACTGAATATTTTATGCTAGATTCAAAAAAAATCCTGCAAGTTATATTTTCTTGCAGGATATCCTATTTATTTTATTGGTTCAAAACTGATTGCCGTTCCACCTCCGGGAGCTAAATTCAATTTGATTTTTGATTTGCTGGTTACTGTTATCGTTCTTATTTTATAAGCGATAGGATTCTTTTTCCAATCGGCATCTTTAGCATCTTCATAAATGATGGCTTTGTATTTCATTCCTTTGGTCAGGAAATCTAATTTAATTTCTGATTTTCTGGCATTCTCATCTGTTATTGCACCCAAAAACCAGGTTTCCTTTCCTTTTGTTTTTCGAGCAACCGTAACGTAATCGCCTGGTTCAGCTTCTAAATACTTACTTTCATCCCAATCCGTTTCAACGTCTTTGACAAACTGAAAAGCATCCGGATATTTCTCGTAATTTTCTAATAAATCGGCCGCCATTTGCAACGGAGAATACATCGTTACATACAAAGCCAGTTGCTTGGCTAAAGTCGTGTGTACCTGCTCCGTTTTATTTTTATCATAATAACTCATTTTAATTTCAAATATGCCCGGTGTATAATCCATAGGTCCGCCCAGTTGTCTGGTAAACGGCAATATAGTTTCATGCATAGGTGGATTTCCTACGCTCCAAGCATTGAATTCATTCCCGCGAGCCGCTTCGGCAGCGATATAATTAGGATATGTTCTTCCGTAACCGGTAGGTCTTGATGATTCGTGGGAATTAATCATAATCTTGTAATCCGCGGCACGTCTAACAACAAAATTGAAATGATTCACCATAGATTGCCCGTCATGAAATTCGCCACGCGGAATAATTTTACCCACATAACCGGTTTTTACCGCTGGATATTCGTGTTTTTTCATCAAATCAAAAGCGCGATCCAAGTGTCTTTCATAATTACTGACAGAACCCGATGTTTCATGATGCATGATCATCTGTACATTTTTTGCTTTGGCATAAGCCGAAATTGCAGCAATATCAAAATCCGGATACGGAGTGGTAAAATCAAAAACTTCCTCTTTCCAGTTTCCGTTCCAATCTTCCCAACCTACATTCCAACCTTCAACAAGTACCCCACCGAAACCATTTTTCGCGGCAAAATCAATGTATCTTTTCGTGTTTTCCGTGGTAGCGCCATGTTTTCCTGAAGCTTTTGGGGCATCTGCAAAATTAGTGGCATTTTGAGAACCGGCATAATCCCAAGTTGATTTCCCAACATGCATTTCCCACCAAATTCCAACATATTTCATGGGTTTGATCCAAGACGTATCGTCTAATTTTGACGGTTCATTGAGGTTCAAAATCATTTTAGAAGCCACAATATCTCTGGCATCATCGCTAATCATGATTGTTCTCCAAGGTGACACACAGGGTGTTTGCAAATACGCTTTGTCACCAATAGCGTTAGGAACTAATTCGGCTTTCAATTTGTAATTTGTCACATCAGCATTCAGGTGCATGACCGGATAATTGACAACCGCAGCTTCAAAAATATTGAGATACAAACCTGATGGTGCTTTCATCATCAAAGGTGTTTGAACCATATATTTTCCCGGAATAGATTTTACTCCAATTCCATTATTCATATTGATTTTGCTGTTATCAATTTCAGAAAACTTAGTTTCATTGTATTCGTATTCATTACTGTCAAAATCTCCTGGAATCCAGAATACTTTATTATTTTCGGTCAAATTGAATTGCGTAACCTCATCCGAAATGATGAAATAATTCAACTCCGCTTGTCTTGGAAAATCGTATCTGAAAGCTACACCTTCATCAAAAACTCTAAAAATGATGTTCATTTTTACTTTAGATTCTTTATTTATTAAAGAAACATTAAGCTCATTATACTGATTTTGAATACTAGTTTGTTCCCCTAAAACGGGTTTCCAAGATTCGCTGAAACTTGAAGTTTTTGAAGTCAGAATTTCAAAATTAGTGTCGAGATCCGGTTTTTCCTTTAATTTTATGCCTAAAAGACTTTCTAAAACAACTGCTTTATTTTTGTAATTTACAGAATATGCCGGTTGACCATTTCCTGCTAATTTAAAATTTAGAGCTATAGTGCCAGATGGAGACTGAACGGTTTGAGCATGTCCAAAACTGAACATAAAGAGTAGAAAAAGAGAAAGTAAATATTTCATTTTTAATGATTTTTTTGAATTGATAAAAGTAAATAAAATAGTCGTGTATCACAGTCTCACATGTACCAAATACCATTATTTTGTTTAAAAAAACCCTTCAGTACAAATACTGAAGGGCCGATCATAAATAAATAAACCAAATCTATTTAATCAACTCAAAACTAACTTTCCGGTCCGTGTTCGAATCTGTTCCTACAAAAACTTGAAAAGTTCCCGGTTCTGCAATAAACTTCAAATCCGAATTATAAAATTTCAATTCTTCTAGGGAAATTTCGAAAGTAACTGTTTGCTTTTCTCCTTTTTTAATTGCTATTTTTTGGAATCCTTTCAATTCTTTTAGCGGTCTTGTAACTGAACCCACTAAATCTCTTATATATAATTGAACGACTTCCTTACCATCAAAATTTCCGGTATTGGTGACATCAACAGTCACATTTAATTTCTCGATGAAACTCATTTTATCTGCTGATATCCTCAAATTCGAATACTCAAAAGTGGTGTAACTCAATCCAAATCCAAAAGGATATAAAGGTTCATTTCTTTCGTCGATATAATTCGATCTGAATTTTTCGAACTTCCCTTCTTTGTTCCCTAAAGGTCTTCCTGTATTTTTTTGGTTGTAATAAATAGGTACCTGCCCTACACTTCTAGGGAAAGTAGCAGTCAATTTTCCCGAAGGATTTTCATCGCCAAACAAAACATCAGCAATTGCACTGCCTGCTTCACTACCGGCAAACCAAGTATTCAAAATAGCAGGAACGGTTTCGTTTTCCTGAACCAAAACCAATGGACGGCCAGTAAATAAAACCAAAACCACCGGTTTTCCCGTTTTCAATAAGGCTTGTAATAAGTCTTTTTGCGCTTGTGGAATTTCTAAGTTCGTTCTGCTACTGCTTTCTCCGGACATTTCTGCTGATTCTCCAAGTGCGGCAACAATTACATCCGATTGATTCGCAATTTTCAAGGCTTCCTCCAATAATTCTTCGGTAGTTCTGTCATCGCGATGTAAGGTTTTGCCAAACATAGTTGCTTTTTCCTCGAAAGCGGCATCATAATCCAGATTGCTTCCTTTGGCGTAAAGCACTTTGGTCGAATTCCCAACCACTTCTTTGATTCCTGTCAAAAGTGAAATGGATTTATCCTGATTTGTGGCTACACTCCAGGTTCCTGCCATATTTTCTTTGGCATCAGCCAAGGGTCCGATTAAGGCAATCGTCCCAGACTTTTTCAAAGGAAGCAACTGATTTTGATTTTTTAATAAAACTAAAGATTGAGCAGCTGTTTTTCTGGCTTCGGCTCTGTTGCTTGCTGTAAAAATTTCCTCTTTTGCTCTTTTAGCATCTGTGTAACGATACGGATCATCAAACAATCCCAGATCATATTTGGCATTCAAAATAAGACGCACGGCGTTATCGATTTGTTCGACGCTAACTTTTCCTTCCTCCACTGATTTCTTTAGAGTCGTAAGGAAGCCTTCACCCACCATATCCATTTCAATCCCAGCATTTAATGCCAAGGCTGAAACCGTTTGCAAATCCCCCATTCCATGATCTATCATTTCCGGAATTCCTGTAAAATCAGTTACTACAAATCCTTTGAAACCCCATTGCTTACGCAACACATCAGTCATTAACCATTTGTTTCCGGTTGCAGGAATCCCGTCTACTTCGTTGAAAGAAGCCATTACAGAACCTACACCCGCATCAACAGCGGCTTTGTAAGGTGGAAAATAATCATTGTACATCCTGATTCGACTCATGTCAACCGTATTGTAATCACGTCCTGCTTCGGGCGCGCCGTATAAAGCAAAATGTTTGACACAAGCCAAAATGGTATTATTAAGGGACAAATCATCTCCCTGATACCCTTGGACCATTGCTTTTGCAATTTGGCTTCCCAAAAATGGATCTTCACCCGAACCTTCGGAAACTCTTCCCCAGCGAGGATCGCGGGAAATATCAACCATTGGGGAGAAAGTCCAGTTGATTCCATCAGCACTGGCTTCTTGTGCCGCAATTTGGGCACTTCTTTCTATCAGTTTCATATCCCATGTACAAGACAATCCAAGCGGAATAGGAAAGGTCGTTTCATACCCGTGAATGACGTCCATCCCAAAAAGCAACGGAATTTTCAATCGGCTTTTTTCGACCGAGATCTTTTGAACTTCATATATTTTTTGAACTGATTTGATGTTGAATAAACCACCCACTTTACCTTCTTCGATATTCTTCGCGACATTGGAACTGTTGGCCTGACCCGTGGTAATATCTCCCGAAGTAGGTAAATTTAATTGCCCTATTTTTTCTTCCAAAGTCATTTTAGAAAGTAACTCTGAAACGAATTCTGTTTTCGGTTTAATTTTAACGTTCTTTTTAGTTGTCTTTTTTTGGCTGTAGCCAAAAAGAGAAATTCCAAAAAGTAATATAATAAGTTTAATTTTCATTTTGTCTGTTTTTTGTTTGTTGGAACATCCAATCATAAATTTCTTGGTTGTCATACACGCGCGACCAACTGTCGTGGTTTGCATTATCAAAAATGGTTAATTCCACATTGGAGTTCTTTGGAATGTGCAAAACGTAATTTAGTTCGTAATTTTTAACGACTTCCGTTTTAATTTTCCCCCTCCTCTCAGTTTGAGAAAAAGAATTCCATGACATTAAAAAGGCGAGCATTAAAATTAGACCTTTCATCATTCTTTAAAAATTATATTTTGTAGAATTAAAGCCCAATTTTGTCAAACCTGGTTTAATTTCCGGAGCGTTCATAAATAATTTCCATAATAAACCGGAACGGTGATTTTCAATCATAGGTGCAATTGTACCTTGATCAATGGCTAAATATCTTGGCGTTACCCAGTTATAATGCGGGGAAAAGGCATCATAAGGCCCTGCTATTCCAACATATTCTGTTCTTTTTTCATCGTATAAATAATGAAGAAACTTCATGGACTCTACTGGTGTAAAAGGAAACGAAGACAGGGCAGCCGTAGGCGTAATTACCCCTAAATCATTGTTAGGCTGGTGTGCTGAATATCCTGTAGAACCATCACTGTTACGGGAATAACTAGCCGTTAATCCCCAACATTTATCTGAATAACCTTTCCATTGACGTGGATTAGCAATGCAATATTGATTGATGATTTTAGAATGATTTTGGGTCAATGCCCAATAATCGGCATATTGATCCTTCAATGTAGTGGGATCTAATCCTAAATAAGAATATTGCGCCCAGAACAAAGGCCCTACATTTCCTGAAGCTCCGTTATAATTGAAAATCACAGGAATTCCATATTGTGATCCTCCATTTGTAATGCCTCCATTTCTGGCCCAAGCCTGATGATAGGCCTGTTCCGAAATAGGATGCGTAGGCGAAGCAGCACCCAAAACATAGGTAATCAAACATTCGTTGTATCCTTCTAATTTAAAATTCATTTCCCAACCGTATTGCGGAGACCAATGCCAGTAAAGGGCGTTTTCTCCTTTGGTATACCAATCCCATTCTACTCCTTTCCAAAGTGCATCGGCTTTTGCAGCTAATTCTTTTTCTGAGGCAGAACCATTTTTAAAATATTCTCTGATGCTTAATAATCCTTGACAAAGGAAAGATGTCTCTACTAAATCACCTCCATTATCTTTTGTTCCAAATGGAATTACTTTTCCGGTTGAACCATCCATCCAATGGGGCCAAGCACCGTGAAAACGTTCTGCTTTTTCGAGAAAATTCATAGCAGTTGTAAGACGTGAAACTGCTTCTGACCGATTTACAAAACCGCGTTCAATACCTACTATTATTGACATTAACCCAAAACCGGAACCTCCCGTGGTGACAATATTAGCTTCAAAACCAGGATCATTGGTATAATACCGTTCTCTTGCCAGTTTAGAATTAGGCTCTGCATACTCCCAAAAATACTTGATGGCATCTTTTTGAACCTGATCCATAACCTCAATATCCGTCAAAGGAACTGTTGGAGTAACAGGAGTTGTTGGCAATGGAGTTCCAGTACCTCCGTTACTCTCCGGAGTTGAGGAAGAGCAGGAAATAAAAAAACTAATACAAAATAGTAAACTCAGGGAAATCTTCATTTTAATAAAAATAATAGGATTAATAGTTTTAAAATAAACCCCTAGTTTTAGAAATCTAGGGGTTAATAGTCTTTTATCTGTTGTCTTTTTCTAATTTATATAAAGCGACAACTTCATTGTCAGAAAGAGCTGCGTTATAAATTCTAAACTCATCCATTAAACCGGTGTAATTCAACATCCAACCATCTGGAGCGTTCCATGGAGCACCTAAATGTTGCTGGAATCCACCAATAATGAACTTTGAAACATTCGAACTGGCAAGATCACCATAGCCAACACCCCCGCTAAGAGGATCACTTGCATATCGCTTGGCAATTGAAGCAGGTAAATTCAGTTTTTGTCCATCAATGTACATACTGTAAGTAGAACTAACTCCACTGTAAGCCCATACAACATGTTTCCATGTTCCAAACATATTTGTTAGAACATTAGCACCACCATGCTCTATAAACTGCCCAGACCATGCAATACTGGGTGTCACATCTTTTTGAAGATGATTTTTCATTAACATAGTAGTTGCCGGACCAGTACCTTCTATTAATGAGAAAATGTTCCCCCAAAAATCTGTTGTTTTTGGCAACATAAATAATGATTGTGCTCCTCCGGAGTGTGGATTTGTATTGATCCACATAGAAACAGTAATACTTTTTAAATCCACCAAAGAACTTGCCACTGCGCTGTAAGCAATAAAAGAATTTGAAGATCCTTGATATGCCTTTCCTTTGATTCCGTTTCCATAGGTCACATTTTTCCCTACCCCGCCTGTTATTCCATTTTTTGAATCTGTAATACTGTTCTCAAAACTAAATTTGGTAACTAAATTAGCGGCAGCAACGTTATCTGAATTTTCATATCCACCAATTGCCTCGTAAGCAATTGGTGTATTGACTTTATCTATACTATCCTCGTTACAGCTCACAAAAAATTGTGAAGCCAAAACAGAAGCAAATAAGAAAATATATTTATTTTTTTTCATTTTACAGTTCTTTAAAATTAATACCCTGGGTTTTGTGTTGACAATCCGCCTGATTGTATAATAAAAGCTTGTGGCAATGGAAACAATTCATGTTTACCTGCAACGAATGTTTTTCCATGAATAGCAAATGCGGTTACTGCTTGTCCCGTACGAACTAAATCAAAAAATCTATCGTGTTCAAATGCCATTTCAACTCTTCTTTCTTTCCAAATTGCAGTTCTCACATCACTTTGAGATAGAGCAATTGTGTTGCTTAATCCAGCTCTTGCTCTAATTTGGTTCAACAAAGAAATCGCTGCAAGAGTTTGATTCAATTCATTTAGCGCTTCGGCTTTCATTAATATAACTTCGGCATATCTCAAATATTTAATATTCACATCGGTTTCCCAACCATCTGTGAAAGCAGATGAATACGCTTTGTAGTTGTATCTTTCATTTTCAACAGTAACTGGTACAACTCTACCATCATATAAAGTGGTACCTCTAAAAATGATTGTTGCATTTTTTCTACTATCACCTGTTTCATAAGCATTTACTAAACTTTGGGATGGTGTATTGAAGCCCCAACCCCATCCACCATTACCACGAGCTCCTTGCGTATTGGAATATCCTGAGATTCCTCTGGCAGGAACTGAACCTGTGCCTTGAATTTCAAAAATAGATTCAGCATCATTTTCTCCAGCTAATCTAAACATAGAAGCATAATTTGGAACAATAGCATATCCTGTAATCAAATTACAGTTGTCCACTACTTTCTGCCAGTTTTTTTGGTACAAATTTATTTTTGCCAATAAAGCGTAAGCAGCTCCTTTTGAAGCTCTTCCTTTTTCAGCAGCCGCATATTCGGATTTGTTTGGCAATGCCACAATAGCATCATTCAAATCACTTTCAATATAAGCATACACTTCTGCTCTAGATTTTCGTGTTAATTGCATAATTCTATCTTCATCAGAAGAAGGGTTTGGCAAATGATCAATAATTGGAACACCTCCATAGGTTTTCACTAAAGTGAAATACATAAAGGCTCTCAAAAACTTTGCTTCTCCCATTAATCTGGTACGTAAAGCAGGATTAGCTTTGTCTAATTGAGGAATAATACTTAATGCTTGATTGCATCTGTTAATTCCTTCATAATTAGCTGCAAAAACCTCACTTGTTGATGGCGTTGAGGCATTATAGGTTAAGGCATCCATTAAATCTTTATCGGTACCAGTATCTCCTGGAGACGATCCTTTGTCAGCATCATCAGAGGCAATACTTGACAACCCAATCCAAGAAAAGGAAGTCATGTTCCAATCTAAAAACTTACTGTAGATGGCAGTTACAAAAGTGGCAGCTCCTGCATCATTATTGAATAATTCTATGTCTTTTGTAGAAATAGATTCTGTTTGATCTACCTCTAAATAGTCGTTTGAACATCCCGAGAAAAAGTATGCGGATAGCGCAAAAATTGATATATATATCTTTTTCATTGTATTAAAATTTTAAATTAGCACCAATAACTACTGATCTTAATGTTGGATATGCATCCAACTCAATACCTTGCGTTCCATAAGGATCTCCATTACCATTTAATTCAGGGGAGAAACCTGAGAATTTTTGAGTAATAAGTGGATTTATTGCATTTACATATACTCTACAAGAAGTTAAAAATTCTCCTTTCAAAGGAATTTTGTATCCTAGAGTAATATTATTGATTCTAAAGAAATCCCCCGATTCTAAATAATAAGTTGACGCTACCGGAACTTGATTAAACGGTCCAGGATTTGAGGCAGTAGTATTGTTTACTGTCCAAAAATCTGTTGCCAGTGAATCTTCGATATTTTCTCCTGTAAAACGTTGTGCTTTTTTACCGTTATACACTTTTGCTCCAGAGGTACCGTATCCGTCCACTGAGAAATCAAAGTTTTTATAGTTCATCCCTAAAGTAACTCCGTATGTTGAATTAGGTAAAATAGAACCAACGTACTTTTTATCTGCATTAGCATTTAAAGCATCTTGAGTCACTTTGGCTCCTGCTGCAGTGTAGTATAACATTTTACCATTTGTAGCATCAAAACCCGCATATTCATAAATATAAAAACTACCCAATGGTTTTCCTACAGAAGTATTGTCTAATAGTTTTGTCCATTGTCCATTTCCTAAATCTCCACCTGTAATTGGGGCAAGTGTAGCATCTTTTAAACCTGTCAATTCATTTTTGTTGTTAGAAAAATTTCCTCCAACCCAGTAACTCAAATTATCCGTTAGTTTATCGTCCCAACGCAAAGCAATCTCATATCCTTTATTAGAAACTTCTCCCACATGTGCCGGTGAAGAATTGCTGATTCCAGAAGTAATATAAGGTCTTGTGTTTAAAATTACATTTGTAGTCGTTTTATCGTACACATCAAATGATCCTTTCAATCTGTTAGTCAATAATTCAAAATCTAATCCTGCAGAAGTTTCTTCGGTGATTTCCCATGATAAACTTGGATCTACTTGTGAATTGATAGTAGTTCCTTCATTCAATAGGGAACCTCCTAAATAATAAGTAAGACCAGAACTATATGCTTGGTTGTTAAGAGGAACATTTTGGTTTCCTAATTTACCCCAACCACCTCTTAATTTCAATAAGTCTATTCCTGTTGCATTGGCCATAAATTCCTCTTTGGTAATAACCCATCCTAAACCAAAGGCTGGAAAGGTTCCCCAACGGTAATCTTTACCAAAATTTGATGAACCATCCCGTCTGATTGTACCTGAAAATAGGTATTTATCCATTAATTTGTATTGAAAACGACCAAAATAAGAAGCTATTTTATTTTCATTAAAAACCTCATCTCTGTAATTAACAACTGTTCCTACATAATCAACACCCGCTAGTGACCAGTAATTTGAATTTGCATTTACATTTTTTCTGGCAACAGTCAATTGCTCTCTAGCACCCCTAACCGAGGTCTCGATACCAGCTGTTAGTTCAATATCATGAATTTCTGCAAAAACTTTATTGTAAGTCAGGTAGTTAGACAGATTCCAATTGAAATATTGATTTCTACCTTTAGTCAATAAATTAATATTTTTATCCGCTGGATAAGTAATACTGCTTAATTGTCCCGGATTATTATTGGATTGCCAAATTGTTTTAGTGTCTTCGAAATTGTAATTTTTCCAAGAATAATATTCCCCGTTAAATTGAGAAGTAAATTTTAATGATTTCAAAATATCATAATCTAATTTCAAACCCCCTTGTAAGGTTATGCTTCTTTGCTCTTCATCAAAATAGTTTAATTGTGCTACAGGATTTCCTACGTTATTAAAAGAAGAACCGGCAGTCCCGGCAAAGCCGTTAGTACCAACATAAGAAACTCCATATTGACCATTTGAAAAACGAACTGGAACGATTGGTGATTGTTTGTAAGCGTTAGTAAAAGCGCTTAATGGTTTTGGAGTAGAATTTGCTGAACCAAAACTAAAATTTTGATTTAAAGTTACTTTTTTAGAAATTTTAATTTCATTATTGTTTCTAAAAGTGGTCCGACTGTAATCCAATCCGTTAAGAATTGCTTTTTCCTGATAATTTCCTAAACTGAAGAAGTATTTAATATTCTCCGTTGCACCAGAAACCGAAACGTTATTTTGAGTATATGAACCTGTTCTGGTAATCGCATCAAACCAATCGGTGTTAATGGGTTGATCTTGTGAAAAAGTAGTGGTTTGCAAAGCAGAATTCGAAAAATGAGAGTACTTATTACTTCCTGCCATTTTTACTTTTTTCAAAGGCTCTCTAAAACCTGTGAAGCTTTCAAATTCTACTGTAACTTTGTCTCCTTTGCCTTTTTTGGTTGTAATAATGATTACACCGTTTGCAGCTCTAGTTCCATAAATTGCTAATGCAGAAGCATCTTTTAAAATTTCGTATGAGGTAATGTCATTCGTATTAATGTTATTGATATTCTCCGTAGGCATACCATCTACAAGATATAAAGGAGTACGTCCGCCTAATGCAGTACCCAAACCCCTAATAATTACGGAAGGAGTGCTTCCCGGTAAATCAGAAGAAATTACCTGAACACCCGCAGCTTTACCTTGAATTGCTTGTGAAGCATTGAGTACTTTAGTTTTAGAAATTTCTTCTGCTTTCAGCGAAATTATTGAGGAAGTATTATCAATAATTTTTCGAGTTCCGTACCCTATAACAACGACTTCATCTAATTGTGTATCCTGATCTTCTTGAAGTACAATACGCATCAGGTTTGATGTAGCTACAGTAGAAGTTGGTTCAAAACCTAACATAGAAATTTGTAAAATTTCACCTATTACAGCTCTAATTTCAAAATTCCCATCAAAATCAGTAATTGCATTCGTTTTAGAATCAACTGCAACTATAATACCACCTGGAATTCCGATGCCATTTTTATCTGCTACTTTTCCCTTAATTACTTGTCCAGACATGTATGCCGGTAGTAAAATAAGTGCTAAAAAGCTAAAAATAATATTTCTCATATATTAATAATTTGTTAAAGTTAGTTGAGCCAAATTAGATAATTACAACGTTATAGTTAGTACAACAGAGTTACTACATAAATACATCAAAAAATAAAAGTAGCGAAACAAATCAATGATTGAAAGCTGTTAATAAGGAAAACGGGTATTGCAATAGATGTATATGATGTAGTAATGATGTATTGTGGTTTCTAAAAAAACAATACATTAAATATAGTATCTATAAAAATAGAAGGTATTTATATGTTTAACAAAAATTTAGAAAGGTTTTCTTCCTGATTAAGATTTAATTTTTTTCTTAGGCGATACCGTTGCAACTCAACTCCTCTAAATGAAATGTTCATCATTGGAGCAATTTCTTTAGAAGAAAGATTCATTTTTAAGTAAATACAAAGTTTAATATCCTTAGAGGTAAGGTTGGGATATTTCTTTGCTAGCTTGACAATAAATTCATTGTGAATCTGATTTAGGTTGTTCTCAAAAGTCTCCCATTCATGTTTATTCACGGCATTTATTTTTATGGCTTTTTTGATGTCACTTTTTAGTTTATTAAAGTCCGATTCAGAGTCTAAAATACCTTGAATACGTTCTATCATTTCACTTTGCTTTGCTATAGAAAGTGACTTACCGGCAACCTCAGATGACTTTGTTTGCAATTCAAGTTCCAAAATGTGCTTTTCATATTCTTGAATATTCAACTTGTTTTGGGCTTTTAATTCCATTTCCAGAATTTTATTTTGATGTTTTAACTCCTCATCACGAAACTCTAATTTTTGAACATATCGTATTTTATTCCACTTATAATATAGGTATAATATTGTGCTTATCACAATAAGATACAACGAGATCATCCAAAAAGAAAAATACCAAGGCTTAGCCACAATGAATTGAAAATTAGAAATTGTAGTATAATTCAGTCCATCATTCCCGTAAATAGTAACACTATGGTCGCCACTACTAAGGTTATTCAAAACAATCAATCCCTCCTTGATAGGTATAAAACGAGACGTGTTAGTGGTTTTATAAAATAAATTTGGCTTTGCCGCTCCAAATTTTCCAGATATTACATGTATCTTCAACTCTGAATTATAATTTATCCGCGATTTATTGTGAATCAAACTATCTTCACTAAAAGCTTCTATTTTTATATTCGTATTTTGTTTTTTTTCTTGTTTTAACTGAAGTGAAATAAAACCATCGTCAAGATTTAATAAATAACTTTCTTTATTTTTAAAAATTTTCAAATTGTCATTGATAATCTTTCCTGAGTAATATTTTTCCTGAATAACTTTCCAGACAAATTTATTTGCATTGGCATAAATATGATACAAAAGACCACTCTGAAGTACTATAAAATGATTTTCGTCAATAGTGGCAATATTAGAAATATTTTTGAAATTAGAATTGAATAATTTATCTTTCTCGAGTTGATTCGTGATTGAATTATAGGTATACCAAGACTTATTTATCAGAAAAAGAATTTCATTTCGGAATTCAAATATTTTCACGCCAAAATCATTACTAATTTTGCTGCGTTGGGTAACATTTTCAATCGCAGTAGTTTCATAGGCATCATTATACAGAATGCGGTACAAACCTCTGTTGTTATCAGCAGCCCATATTTCATTTTTCCTATTTTGAGCTACATATTTAATTGGTTTTACTAATCCTTTTATACTTTTCTTTTGATTCAAATCATCAATATCATTATAAATAATTACGCCGCTATATGTTGCTTGCAAATACGAATTATTGATACTGCTTTTTGCTACATTCCACCCCCCGTGTACAGCACTTAATTTATAGAACAATCCTTTCTCGTAAACAAAAGTGCCTTCGTTGTGACCTATCAGGTATTTGTTATTAATTTTACTGATATTCCATGCCTGCCCTTCAGTATTGGGAACTATAGAAAATTGATTGCCTTCTAATTTAAAAATACCATGATTGGACGCCATTAGATAACCTTTGTCTATAGTAGCGACAGAATATACAGAGCCTAAAACGCCCGAGTTATCATAGAAAATAGATATTGGCGAATTGACCTCAACATGGGCAATTCCATTATCCAAGCCAAGCCATAAATCATTTTCTTTGTCCAACCCCATACTCAAAATCGAGTTGTTCATCAGGACATTATTTCTATTAATGTTTTTATAGGAATTGGTTTTTAAATCAAACAGATAAACCCCTTTACTGGCAGTTCCAATAACTAATTTATTGTTTTTTATAAACGCAGCTGCATTGATATTAGCCGTTTTCAAAATAGTGTTTAAAGGGTTTTTCCAAGTACTCAAAACGCCTTTATCATCAATGTAAACCCCATTTTTTTTAGTAAAAATATAGGTTTTGTTTTGGAACTTTCCTATAGCATGAATCACATTATTTTCTAATATAGACCATCTTTGAATTTTTTCAAAAGTGGAATTATTCATTTTATAGATTCCGTTTTCTACTGAAGCAACGAGCAACTGATCGTCTACTACGAAACAATAAGAAATCAAAAAAGAGAACTTTTCCTTCTTGATTGCTTTTCCATCATACAGAAAAATCCCATTAAATGATTGAAAATAAATTTTTCCTTTGAACTTAAATATCTTCCAAATTTCTTCATTATCACTATCTTCGAAAACCTTCGTTTTATCAGAAAGTGAGACATACAACATCTTCCCTTTTTTTCTGTACCAATACCCAAATTCTTTATAAGAACCCGAATAAATCCTGTCACCATCTACCAGTATCGAACGGATAATCGTTTTGTTGGGCAGTGTGTATTTCTCCCATTTCACACCATCATATCGCAACAAATAATAATTATTAGCAAAGTACATTGCGTCATCATTTCCTTGGGCTACATTCCAAATCTGGTTGTCGCCTTTATAATCTGATTTGTTATAATTTTCCACAAAAGGAAGTAGCTCCTGAGCAAAAAGTTGGGATGAAATTAAAGATAAAAGGATTATTATTGTAATTTTTACTTTCAAAACGCGGCATTTTTATCTCCAAATATAGATAGATTTCTTAAATAAAAGGCATAAAAAAAGCGTCTGAATACAGACACTTTTTTGTGAACGGCGAATTTTCTTAATTCTTCAATAATTCAAATACCTGATTGGCCAATGACTGTTTCTATGTGATTGTCAATCCACCTTCTTCGAAATCCTCAACAATGGCCTGAAACAACCCCCTTTTGCAGTTTTACCAATCAAAATGCTCATCAAGCCCAAAGTTATAATTTACTTCCCGCTATTTTGTTCCGTTGTTGCAATATAAATGGTTTACTCATTTTTTGATATTTGTATTAATTCCAAAACAAATTGGAGGTCATATTGTTATTTAATATTTTTTTGTAATACCCTTTTTATATTAAAACCACTGGCGTTTTTTAAAATATATAATCATCCCTATTACGATCAAAAACATAGCACCCATAACGGTATGATAGCCATATTGGTATTTAAGTTCCGGTAAATTTTCAAAATTCATTCCATACACACCTACAATAAATGTAAGCGGAATAAAGATTGCTGAAACAATAGTCAGTGTTTTCATAATCTCATTCATCTTATGTGTTTGTGCCGAGAAAAAAAAATTAGAGGCACTTTCTAATGACCCCATATCCGATTCTATTTGTTCTAAAAGTTCCAGGCTCTTTTGATGCAATCGTGCAAAAAAGCTAAAATTCTCTTTTTCTATCGCATTAAATACATTATCATCTTTGATGCTCTTTATATTGTACAAAGAATCTCGAAGCGGAACTATAGAGCGCTTCAAAAAATTGAAATTATCCCTGTGTTTTTCAATTTTTTCTAAGATAATTGGGTTGGTACTTTGTTTTGAAAGGTTGATGAGTTCCTCTACTTTATCTTCTTCGTTTTCTATGGTGATGTAAAAATTTTCCATAATGGCATCTAAAAGAATGTACAACAAGTAATCCGTTCTTTTGCTTCTTACAATGCCGGAATGCGTCCGAAGACGTTCGCGAATATGCGTAAAAAAGTCACTACGCTTTTCCTGAAAGGAAATTAAGATCCCATCTTTGATCAAAAAACTAATCTGCTCTACACTTATATTATCAGAATTTCCTGTCGGAAGTAATGATTTTATATTAAAAAACAAAACATCTGACAATTCTTCAACTTTAGTTCTTCGTGTAGTATTTAAAATATCAGCTAAAATGAAGGTATCTATTTTGAAATAATTCCCAATAGATTTTATGTATTCAATATTACTTAGACCGTGTAGATTAAGCCAATTATTTTTTTGCAGATCAATATATTTATCAAAATCCGAAACTTTGAAATCATCATACTCTGACAGCATTAAATCATCATAAACAAACAATTGTATTTCCGATTTATAGTCCTTATGAATCCCGGTATATTCTAAATTGTTGGGTTGTAGTTTTCTACTTTTCTTATATTTAATTTTTCTCATACAGCGTCATTTGTATCGTAATATTACGAAAATATTTTAAAAAAAAATCACTCCTCACTACTTTTACAGCTGCTGAAAAGGAAAAAAATATTTTTGATTTATTCATTATAAAACAAAGATAAGGCGAAAAAATACATCCATTCATGAGAAAAAACATATTGTGATATTAAAAAATCTTATTATTTAATAAATGTTAATTATTCGATTTTTGTACATTATTGGTCTGTTTTTAAAAATATATCAATAGATTTGGATTTCGATTGTAAAAAAGAAAAAAAAAACTACTTATTTACAAAAGCTAATCCTTAACCTTTATAAAACATTTAACTAAATGCTAAAAAAAAAACTAACCCTAATTATTGTATGTCTGCTGTTTTTTTCCGTCCAGGGAACATTTGCCCAAAGTAAGAAAAAGAAAAAAGCAGATAAAAATGCCGTTACAGCAGTTGACACCAAAGTAGCTGATGCCAAAAAAGAACCTAAACCCTATAAAAAAGTAATTGATACTAGTGCCGTTACTCAGAAAGGATTAATTGATGTTCATAAAATAGACAATAAGTATCTTTTTGAAATTCCTGATTCTCTATTAGGGAGTGAAATGATGACCATAACCCGATATTCTAAGACTCCTGCCGGAGGAGGAATTTTTGGCGGAGAAGAAATCAACAGACAAGTCGTTCGTTGGGAAAAAGGACTGAACAACAATATATTGTTGAGATCAATCACTTATGTCATTATGTCTCCAGATGAAGACAAACCAATGGCTAAAGCAGTTAAAAACTCCACTTCGGATCCAATTATTGGTAATTATGATGTACTTGCATACAAAAAAGATGATTCCGGAAAAATAACGGGCTATGTTGTCGATTTATCTACAACATTCGATGCTGATGTTCAAACTTTTTCATTAGATCCAATTAAGAAACAATTATTAAACATTCAAACATTTCAAAAAGACAAATCATTTATTTCAAAAATAAGTAGTTTTCCTATCAATACTGAAATAAGAAGTGTAAAAACATTTACCACTACACCACCAAAAATCAATACAACACCAACGCCAAAAATTGGAGTTGATTTACCTTCGGCTCTAGATGCTGGTGTACTCACTGTGGAAATAAATACATCCATGATTTTATTGCCAAAAACTCCCATGCGCAAAAGAGAATTTGATGCACGTGTAGGATATTTTGCCAATCAATACGGTGTTTTTGAGGAAGAATCCCAAAAGTCCGACACCAAAGTATTTGCTGTCAGATGGCGTTTAGAACCTAAATCTGCCGAAGATGCTCAAAAACAAAAAAATGGAGAATTGATAGAGCCTTTGAAACCTATTGTATATTACATTGACCCGGCTACACCAGAAAAATGGAAAAAATTCATCAAACAAGGAATTGATGATTGGCAAATTGCCTTTGAAAATGCAGGTTGGAAAAATGCCATTCGTGGAGAATATTGGCCAGAGAACGATCCAACTATGAGTTTAGAAGATGCTCGTTTTTCTGTATTGAGATATTTCGCTGCTGAAATTCAAAACGCGTATGGACCAAATGTTCATGATCCAAGAAGTGGTGAGATTCTGGAGAGCCACATTGGTTGGTACCACAATATCATGAGTCTTTTGAGAAATTGGTATTTGATTCAAACTGCGGCTGTAGATCCGGCGGCTAGAGCTAAGAAATTTGACGATAAATTAATGGGAGAACTCATTCGTTTCGTGTCTTCGCATGAAGTAGGACATACATTAGGCTTGCGCCACAATATGGGAGCCAGCTCTGCCACTCCTGTTGAAAAACTAAGAGATAAAGACTACCAAGAGCAAAACGGACATACTTCATCTATAATGGATTATGCGCGTTTTAATTATGTTGCACAACCAGAAGATGGTGTGACTAGTTTATTTCCTAGAATTGGAGACTATGACAAATGGGCTATTAAGTGGGGATACTCTTACTTTGAAGACACGAAAACGGAAGCAGAAGAGAAAGCTTTTTTGAATGAAATGACTAAGGAAGCCTACAAGAACCGTCGTTTATGGTTTGGGTCTGAAACCAGTCCCTATGATCCAAGATATCAAACGGAAGATATTGGTGACAATGCTATGAGAGCCTCTGAATATGGTATTAAAAATCTAAAAAGAATTTTACCCAATTTACTAGAATGGTCTAAAGAAGATGGTGAAAGTTATACTGAACTGGACGAACTTTATGGCGCACTTACCGGTCAGTTTAGAAGGTATATGGGTCATGTAACTAAAAATGTAGGTGGAATATATGATAGTCCAAAAACGTATGACATGACTGGCAATCAATTTGAAGTAGTACCAAAAAGCATCCAGAAAGATGCTGTAGCATTCTTGAATACCCAGTTATTCACCACGCCAAAATGGTTGTTGAATCAAGATATTCTTTCAAAAATTAACCCGGAAAATGGTGTCGAAGCAATCAAAGGAATGCAGGATGCCACCTTAAACAGCTTATTAGCCGGAGACCGAATGGTACGCCTTTTAGAAACCTCCTCGGTGAGTAAAGACAACTATTCTGTAGATGAATTAATAACCGATTTGAACAAAGGAATTTTCTCTGAACTGAAAAATAAAAATTCTATTGACATCTACCGCAGAAACATCCAAAAATTGTATGTAGACAAGATGATTGAATTACTAAAACCAGGTACGGCAAGCGTTAGATCTGTTCCGGTAGGAGTTACTTATGGTTTCACCACCAGAAAAGTCAATCTGGCGCAAACGGATTTACCATCTATTGCTAGAGGTCAACTGAATAGTTTAAAAAATGAATTGAAATTATCTACTTCTAGAATGTCAGATCGAATGAGCAAATACCATGTTCTCGATTTAATTTCCAGAATAGGAGAAGCTTTAGATCCTAAATAATAAATTAAAAAGGGAAAATATTCAAACAACATTTTCCCTTTTTTTGTTAAATGTGACTTTAATGTAATGTATCTTGTAGAAACGCACGGCAGTACGTCTATACGTGATAAATAACAATAATGATAGAATTAAATACCCGACTTATTTAAAAAATAGGTCGGGTTTTTTGTTTCATGTATCCTAATGGATATATTGACCAGCCTACAAGTACAAACCAGCACAATATTCTGTGTGCTTTTTGAATTTCTCCACCTGTAGCAACAGCTAATTTTGAAGCTTCTCCTAACCTGATTTCATACACAATTCAAAATAAGCAAGTCCGAAAATGAAGTCCCATAGCGCTACACAATCGGTAAATACAACCTCGCCAAAGTACTATTCCAATTCTCTTATGGATTCTTTATTTTAGTGTTGCTGTTTACTTTTCACTCTGAGGAGGTACAAAACATTATATTAAACATCACAAAAATCAGTATTCCTATTCTATACATTTGGCTATCCTTACAGATTTCAGGTGCCTTATTTATAGCTATCAGTGTTTATTTGTATTGGAAATCAAAAAAAACGCCTAGAACTCTTTTATTTAGTACTATTTGCTATCCTTTTTAAATTCTCGAGTCTGATCTGGGGTTTTGCCATTTATTTTGTCTTGTGGCACAGTATTCCTTCTATAATTAACCAAATAAAGTTTTCAAATGGTTCTTGTTTCGTAAGCAATTTTATTGCATATTGCCCTGTAGCAGGCGTTTATTGGTTGGTTTCACTAGTAGAAATGGCACTTTTGTATTTTACATTTAAAGAAGAACAACTATTCAATACTTTATTTTTTTCTTTTTTGGCTGCCATAACATTTCCTCATACTTTAGTTATCACAAGAATGTTTCGTGGTAAAAAGGAGAATAAAATTAAAATCAATGTCCATAAAAAAACCGTTCACCAAAGGCGAACGGTTTTCTAAATCAATAATAGAGACGCAATAAATCGCGTCTCTACGAGAAATAATTATTTTACTTCTTCAAATTCAACGTCTTCAACATTGTCACCTTGAGCTGCTTCACCTTCTGGTTTAGATGCTGCTTGACCTTGTTCTCCTTCAGCATACATTGCTTCAGTTGCTTTTTTCCATGCCGCATTGATGTTGTCAAGAGCCGTTTGAATTGCAGGAATATCTTGAGATTGGTGCGCCATTCTCAATTCAGTCAATGCGTATTCTACAGCTACTTTATTATCATCAGATAATTTAGCACCAAGTTCTTTCAATTGCGTTTCAGTTTGAAAAATCATTCCATCTGCTTCGTTCAATTTTTCAGCTCTTGATCTAGCGATTTTGTCAGATTCTGCGTTAGCTTCAGCATCTTGTTTCATTCTTTCGATTTCTTCAGATGTTAATCCAGAAGAAGCTTCGATACGAATATCGTGAGATTTTCCTGTTCCTTTGTCCGTTGCAGAAACTTTGATGATACCATTAGCATCAATATCAAAAGTCACTTCAATTTGTGGAACCCCTCTCGGTGCTGGTGGAATACCGTCTAAGTTAAAACGACCAATTGTTTTGTTATCAGCAGCCATAGCTCTTGCCCCTTGAAGAACGTGTAGTTCAACTGTTGGTTGAGAATCTGCTGCTGTAGAGAAAACTTGAGATTTTTTAGTTGGGATAGTTGTATTAGACTCAATAAGAGTTGTCATAACACCACCCATAGTTTCGATACCTAAAGACAAAGGTGTAACGTCAAGTAACAATACATCTTTTACATCTCCAGAAAGAACTCCACCTTGAATAGCTGCTCCAATGGCAACAACTTCATCAGGGTTAACTCCTTTAGACGCTTTTTTACCAAAGAATTTTTCAACCTCTTCAGCAATTCTTGGCATACGAGTAGAACCTCCTACAAGAATCACTTCGTCAATATCAGAAACAGATAAACCTGCATCTTTTAGCGCTTTAGCCACTGGTGCCATAGAACGTTTTACTAATGAATCAGTCAATTGCTCAAATTTAGCTCTTGTCAATTTTTTCACTAAGTGTTTTGGTCCTGAAGCTGTAGCGGTTACGTAAGGCAAGTTGATTTCAGTTTCAGCAGAAGAAGACAATTCAATTTTTGCTTTCTCCGCAGCTTCTTTCAAACGTTGTAATGACATTGGGTCAAGACGTAAGTCAATCCCTTCTTCCGTTAAGAAATCAGCAGCTAACCAGTCAATAATTTCGTGGTCAAAATCGTCTCCACCTAAGTGAGTATCTCCATTTGTAGACAATACTTCAAAAACTCCGTCTCCTAATTCAAGAACCGAAATATCAAAAGTACCACCACCTAAATCGTAAACAGCAATTTTTTGATCTTTACCTTTTTTATCCAAACCGTAAGCAAGAGCTGCAGCTGTAGGTTCGTTGATGATACGCATTACTTTAAGACCTGCAATTTCACCCGCTTCTTTCGTAGCTTGACGTTGTGCATCATTAAAGTAAGCAGGAACAGTAATAACTGCTTCAGTAACAGTTTGACCTAAATAGTCTTCTGCTGTTTTTTTCATTTTTTGAAGTGTCATTGCTGACAATTCTTGTGCAGAGTATAAACGGCCATCAATATCCACACGTGGTGTATTGTTGTCTCCTTTTACTACTTTGTACGAAACTCTTTTTGCTTCAGCTGTAATTTCGCCGAAAGAATGTCCCATGAAACGTTTGATAGAAGCAATAGTCTTAGTTGGATTAGTTACCGCTTGTCTTTTAGCAGGATCTCCTACTTTAATCTCTCCACCTTCAACAAAAGCGATGATAGATGGTGTTGTTCTTTTTCCTTCTGCATTAGGAATAACAACAGCTTCATTACCTTCCATTACAGAAACACAAGAGTTGGTCGTACCTAAATCAATTCCGATTATTTTACCCATTTTAAATATATTTAATTTTATTGTATACTAGTTTTAATGACTCGAAGTCGATAAGTCAATCTTTGTGCCAATACAAAAGGGACTAATGAATTGTCAGTTTATGTTAAAATTGGCGTAAAAAAATCTGACAATATGACATCACAGAGAAGTTGTCATTATAACCGAAGTTGTCATTCTTGATCTCAGGAATACTGAGATTTCACTTCTTATTTATTGAATAATTAAAAAAAGCGGACGTAATTTTATTCAGTATTTATAAAAAAAGATATTTCTGACACATACAATAAAATAATGGTTTTCTAATGTTAATTTAAAACTCAAAACATCCCAATCTAAAAATCAAAATTCTATTTTAGCGCCTTAATTTAATACAGTACTATTATGAAAGATTTAGTTGCAAAAATCAACGCTGAATTCGAAACATTCAAAACAGAATCTGAGTCACTAACTGAGAAAGGTGTCAAAGCTGCCGGACCAAGAGCTCGTAAATCAACTTTGGAACTAGAAAAACTATTAAAAGAGTTTAGAAAAGTTTCTGTAGAAGAATCAAAAAAATAAATTACGCAGCAAGCATCAGCCCTTTGGATTTTCTGAAGGGCTTTTTTATTTAATAGAATTCTTTATAAATTAGGCTTCGCTATTCAATATTTTTAGTAGTGCTAAAAATATACTCCAACAAATGGATCTAATTTATAATTTCATTAGCTTCCTACTTGCTTTTTGTCGTACTTTTGAGTTTCAAAAAAACACAGTACTTCCTTGGTATCAAATCTTGGAAACATCTATAAAAAAAAACAATGACTTCATTTAGCAAAGAATTATCTTTTCGCTGGTCAGATCTTGACCCTAATTTTCATGTACGGCACAGTGCCTATTATGACTTTGGCGCACAACATCGTATCGAAATTCTGGAAAGTCTTGGTTTGACCATTAAGGTGATGCAGTTGCAAGGCTTTGGCCCTATTCTTTTTAGGGAAGAATGTGTTTTTAGAAAAGAAATAAAGCTTTCTGACAAAATTTTTTTGCGCACCAAAACTTCAAAAGTAAATGCGGATGCTTCCCGTTGGTCCATTGTGCATGAGTTTATAAATGAGGACAACAAATTATGTGCAACTATAACAGTTGATGGCGCTTGGATGGATCTCAAACTTCGCAAACTAGCCTCTCCTACTCCAGAAATTGCGATTGAAGCCTTGAGTATTTTTCCTAAAAGTGATCATTTTACAGCACTTTAAAGAAAGAACGATTTATTGGCTGGTAAAAATAGGATAGTATCGTTGCTGTTTTTCTAAAACCATTCTTCATCGCCTTTCATTATATCCGTGTACTCTGAATTAATTTAAACTAAATTCTTTCTGAAATTGTATCGCAATTAAAACTGACTCCTAAACCATAACAACCCAATTCTGATAAATCATGAAATCCAGAAATTACTCCACCATTTACCGAATCATGCACTGGTCAATAGCCATTTGCATGACGCTAATGCTTATTACTATATTTCTTAGAATGACCTGGATGAACAAAAATAATGTCGCACTGATCATGCAAGACTATCTTTCAACCACAGATCAATCCCTATCCCAGGATCAGCTTATTTTGCTTGCTAAAAAAATAAGAAAACCCATGTGGGATTGGCACATATATATTGGTTATGCGTTAGTAGGGCTGTACAGCATCCGATTGGCGCTTCCCTTTTTTGGACAGATGAAATTCTCCAATCCCTTTTCCAAAGGATTAGCATTTAAAGAAAAAATTCACTATTGGACGTATTTAGTTTTTTATGCTTGCGTGGCAATTTCACTAATCACCGGTTTAATCATTGTTTTGGGTCCAGAAAACAGAAAGGAATCAATGGAAGATATACATGTCCTATCCATTTATTATTTATTGACCTTCATCGTAATTCACTTGGCGAGTATTTTCTTTTCTGAATTCACGAACCAACAAGGATTGATTTCTAGAATCATAAGTGGTTCAAAAAAGAAGAACTAAAACAAAAGATCTCTCAAAGAAATACTTAAAAATAGTATTTTAAAATCAATTTGTTACTTCCTTTTGTCTAATTTTAAAACATGCCATTACACAATGATTGTTACTTACTATTGATCAGATAAAACCCGACAAAAAAATATAATTTCGATTAAAAAGTGATCCATTTGGCTTCTTTTATTATCGAACAAAATGAAAGCCCATATAAAACTAAATTAAAAATTATGACAGCACCAAAAGTAGTATTCTTTGATGTAAATGAAACCTTATTGGATTTAGGAGCCATAAAAAAAAGTATTGGTCAAGCCTTAGGAAATCGAGAAGATTTAACTGCCCTTTGGTTTACTACCATGTTGCACTATTCTTTAGTAACAACAGTTGGTGGTCAGTATACAGATTTTGGTACTATTGGAGCTGCTGCTTTAAGAATGGTAGCTGCGAATCAAGGTATTCTTTTAACAGAAGCGGAAGCTAAAGTAGCCGTAAGCAGTATAACCTCTTTACCACCTCATCCCGAAGTAAAAGAAGCGTTAGCAGCATTAAGAAATGCTGGTTATACATTAGTTGCCTTAACAAATTCATCAACCAAAGGCGTTGAAACTCAATTTAAAAATGCGGGCTTAACGGCATTTTTTGATCAAATTTTAAGTGTTGAAGAAGTAGGCAAATACAAACCAGATACTGCTGTGTATAATTGGGCAGCGCAAAAAATGGGAGTTAAACCCAACGAATGTTTGATGGTTGCAGCTCATGGTTGGGATATTGCAGGTGCAATTTGGGCAGGTTGGAGAGGAGCCTTTACGGCACGTCCCGGACAACAATTGTATCCTTTGGCACCATTACCTGAAATAAACGAAACAGATCTTCTAAAAATTGCCGAAAAACTTATATCCTTACAAAAATAACATAACATAAGTATCTCTTTACCACTTTGATTAAGAGATACTTATATTATTTAAATCTTGTTTACAGGAATTGCCCTTTTGATATTTCAAGAAATACTTTTTACGCTGTTGAATTAATTATTTTTCACCAACACAATCAACACTTATAAATTTATATTTCACATTATCAAAATCTATAGGTACTCCTTTCACAAAATAAGAAGCTCCTAAATAAGTTTCGATTTTTCCATTACCTAAAATGAGTTCGTTCCCTTTCTTTAACATTGCCAATGGATTTTTATACGTTATTTTATCATAAGTTCCTTGAATAAACGAGTAGTCAGCAAATAATGTATCGCCTCGGAATTCGCCGTTGATTTTTCCAGTTTTTTTGGGCATGTTAAAAATCTTCATCACCATGTTTCCTGTAATTTTTCCGTTTTGCAAAGTGCTGATTTCTAAATCAATGGTGTCTTTTTCAAACAAAGCTTTATAACACTGAACGTTTATTGGCTTTTCAGCTTGGGTTCGGGCAGCATCTGTAGCGTTCAGATTTTTATTTTTTTTACAACTTTCGAACCCAAAGCAAGCTAACAGTAAACAAAAAAGGATTAGATTTTTCATGTAAGTAAATATTTAGTTAATAATTACACCTCAACAAGAGTATAAAGATAAAGTTTCTTTTTAAACTTTTTAGATAATTTCACCTAAATAAGGATTTGTCCATCGGGTATTAATTCTATAGACTCTACTATTTTATGGCGCTATTAGCACGCGATGTTTTGAAATATGTCGTTTAAAATTCTAAAATATATTTCAAAGAGGAATGTTAAGTCCAAAAAAAAACGGCTTTTTTTGATTATAAAAGATTATAAAATATAATCGGTATTAATAAAATTAGATTCTTTACTGCTCAATAATTCCTGTAAAATAGCATTGTTATAGGCATTGTCTTTAGATGCTACAAAGGTTCTAATTGAGAACGAGCGCAGCGCATCATGAATACTCAATGTTCCTACTGCTGAATCTTTTCGTCCTGTAAACGGGAGAACATCCGGACCTCTTTGGCAAGAACTATTCAGGTTTACTCTGCACACTAAATTCACCAAAGCATCAATAAGTGGTGCAATAGTTTTAATGTCTTTTCCAAACAAACTTACTTGTTGCCCATAATTCGATTCGGCCATATCATTCAAAGGTTCCTGAATGTCTTTGAAAGAAATAATAGGCACCACAGGACCAAATTGCTCTTCGTGATACACACGCATTTCTTTATTTACTGGAAATAAAACCGCTGGAAAGATGTAATTAGAATAATGTTGTCCTCCCTTTTCATTAATTATAGCAGCTCCTTTACTAGTAGCATCATCAATCAATTCCTGAATATAAGCTGGTTTTTCTTTTTCTGGTAAAGGCGTCAGAAACACGGAGGCATCCCACGGATTTCCAAAAACTAAGGCATCCACTTTGGCAGCAAAACGCGTATTGAACTCCTCAGCAATAGACTCATGCACATACAATACTTTCAAAGCCGTACAACGCTGTCCATTGAACGATAAAGAACCGGCAATACACTCTTGGATGGCCAAGTCTAAATCAGCATCCGGAAGAACTATCGCAGGGTTTTTCGCCTCTAAACCTAGGATCAAACGCAATCTGTTTTTATTAGGATGCTGGTCTTGTAATGCAATCGCTGAGGTACTGTTTCCTATCAAAGCCAAAATAGCTACTTTACCGGATTTCATTATTGGCGAAGCCACTTCACGTCCGCGACCGTATACAATATTGATGGCTCCTTTTGGGAAACTGCTTCTAAAAGCTTCTAATAAAGGGGAGATCAACAGCACACCATGTTTTGCCGGTTTAAAAATTACCGGGTTCCCCATGATCAATGCCGGAATGAGTAACGAAAAAGTCTCATTCAACGGATAATTATAAGGCCCAAGGCATAAAACAACTCCAAGCGGTCCTCTACGAACCATAGCGTTTACTCCCTGAACTTTAGAAAAATGAGCACTACGGCTGTTCAATTCTTTTAAACTGTCAATAGTATCATATATATATTCTACAGTTCTGTCAAATTCTTTTTCAGAATCACTCAATGATTTTCCTATTTCCCACATCAATAGTTTAACTACTTCTTTACGGGTCGTTTTCATTTGAGTAACAAAGTTTTCCATACACTTTATCCGATCCGCCACTTTCATCGTAGGCCATAATCCTTGACCGTTATTATACGCTGCATTGGCTGCATTTACCGCTTCTAGAGCTTCCGTTTCCCCCATAGACGGGATAGAGCCTAAAATAGTTGGACCATATTCATCTGTAGACGAAATTGTTGAAAAAACAGGAGTTGTCTGACCGTTCCATTTTTTTAATTCTCCATCAATTAAGTACGTATCTTGATTTAATAAAGTGCTAATTTGAAATTCTTCTGGTATTACATTCATAAAAATAGATATTATATTTATAATTTGGCTCTGCCACGAAATCGGTATGCATTGCACTCTATACTGATTTGCAAAATAAAGACTTAATAATACCAGCATTAAAACATTACGTTAATTAAGCTTAATGGCAAAAAAGGGATTCCCTAAGTAGTGTGATTTCTAATTAAACCCACACAAAAAGTAGTAAAACCTGTAATTTAAATACTAAAAAGAGGTATTACCCTCTTTGCGTTTTATGGAGCTACTACTTCTCCATCCCATTCTATAATTCCGCCTATTAAGTTGTAGGCGTTTTCAAAACCAAGCTGATTCATTATTTCGCATGCTTTTGCACTTCGCATTCCGGATCGACAATACACATAATACTTTTTGTTTTTGTCCAAAGCTTCTATTTCAGTTACAAAATCCTGGCCGCTGTGAATGTCAATATTGATGGCATTGGCAATATAGCCTTCGCTAAATTCATCTTCGGTTCTCACGTCTAGAATTACTGCATTTTCATCCGCTTCAAATTGAGAAATCCAATCTTCTTGTGTTAAATTCATAATGATGTTTTTTGTAAAAATACAACGTTTTTACCAAACAATAAACGTAACAATTGTTAATTAGATATTTTTATTGAAAAATCGTTTTCGCAAAACATTAAACATCAACAAACTAAAACTAAGGCTTGAATTCTTATTAAAAATAGTCTATTAAATCCATAGACAACAAGCCATAAATCAAAGGTTTGTACACTGTTATAGTCTGAAAAACGGTCTGTTTTTTGAGTTATTTACACTACTTTTACAAGGCAGAATATAGAAAAAAATAAAAATGCTTGATTCCATAAAAAAAATATTTCCTTCCTTTTCTACTGAACTAGTCAAAGATGTGGATGCAAATGCTGCGATCCAATCCTTCAAAACTGGTGATGTCATCATGCGGACCGGACAGTACATAAAAAATACTGTATTGGTAATCCGTGGAAAAATTAAGGTCTATCGCGAAGATGAAAATGGAGGAGAGTTTTTCATGTATTATTTGCAACCCGGTCAGGCTTGTGCCATTTCCATGATATGTGCCACCAAAAATGAAAAAAGCCAAATCATGGCTAAAGTCGTTGAAGATGTCGAACTAATCCTCTTGCCCTTACTCTTGATGGACAAGTGGATGATGCAACACCGCAGCTGGTATGAATTTGTAATTGATACCTACAGAAGTCGTTTTGAGGAGATTCTCGAAGTCATTGACAGCATTGCTTTCCGGGCGATGGATGAGCGATTGGAATTTTATCTAAAACGCCATGCCGATGTGTGTGGTTGTAAAGAATTGAAACTCTCCCATCAGGAAATCGCATCAGAGCTCAATACCTCAAGAGAAGTAATTTCGCGTTTGTTAAAAAAAATGGAGCAACGCGGCATTGTGGCCTTACACCGCAATAACATTGAACTGTTAAAATAAAATTTACGCCCTGAAGCGGTGCTTTTGTGCAACTATTTTTAAAATCAGAGCTTCAAAAAAATGTTACGATGGAATATTTAGGCTATTTTGCTTCTATTATTATTGGTCTTTCTTTGGGTTTAATTGGCGGTGGCGGATCCATACTTGCCGTTCCCATACTGGTATATCTCTTTAATATCAATCCGGAACTAGCCACCAGTTATTCGTTATTTATAGTCGGAATAACAGCTATGATTGGGAGCTACAGCCAGTACAAACTTGGTAATTTAAAAATAAAACCAGCACTTGCCTTTGCGATTCCTTCTCTCCTCTCTTTACTTTTTGTACGAGAAATTGTGTTACCAAAAATTCCGTCCGTTATTTTTACACTACACCATTTTGAAGTGTCAAAAAATCTTTTGATTCTCATTGTGTTTGCGTGTCTTATGATAGCCACATCCGTATCGATGATCAAAAAGGCAATACCAAAAAAAACTCTTCAAAAAGACAATTTCAGCAAGATAGCCCTCATTGGACTATTAGTAGGTTTTCTCACTGGTTTTCTAGGTGCCGGTGGTGGTTTTTTGATCATTCCAGCATTGCTTTTCTTTGCAAATTTACCTATGAAACAAGCTATTGGCACCTCTTTATTGATTATCTTTATTACTTCGTTAATTGGTTTTGGCGGCGATGTGTTAAACGGTATCAGCATCAATTTCAGACTGCTTTTTACCATTTCGGCAATTGCCATCCTGGGACTGTTCATTGGCACCTATTTATCTAAAAAAATCGATGGCGCAAAACTAAAACCGGCTTTTGGTTGGTTTGTGTTAGCTATGGGAATGTATATTATTATCAAAGAATTTCTCCTGAATTAAAAAAACAGAATGTAGCAATTGTTACCGTTTATCCTAAAAAACAGAAGTACATTTATACCATAAATTAAAAAAACGCAATCATGCAAATCGAACAAATATATACCGGATGTTTAGCACAAGGCGCCTATTATATCACATCAAATGGAGAAGCAGCCATTATTGACCCGTTACGGGAAACCCAGCCCTATCTGGATCGATTAGAACGAGATGGTGTGCAATTAAAATACATTTTTGAAACTCATTTTCACGCTGATTTTGTTTCCGGTCACATAGATTTAAGCCGTCAAACTGGTGCTCCTATTGTTTATGGCCCAAATGCAACATGTGAATTTGAATGCATTTCTGCAAATGACGGACAGGAATTCAGCATTGGAAACATCAAAATAAAAGTACTACACACGCCGGGACATACCATGGAAAGCACCACTTTTTTATTGATAAACGAAAACGGAAAAAACCATGCCATTTTCTCCGGTGACACCTTGTTCATTGGTGATGTGGGAAGACCGGATTTAGCCCAAAAAGCGGCACACATGACCCAGGAACAGCTGGCCACAACTTTATTTCATTCTTTACGAACAAAGATTATGACCTTGGCAGACGACGTCATCGTATATCCTGCTCACGGTGCAGGAAGTGCCTGTGGAAAAAACATGAGCAAGGAAACCGTTTCGACCATTGGCGACCAAAAAGCGACCAATTATGCGTTGCGTGCGAATATGACGGAAGCTGAATTTGTTCATGAAGTCACCGAAGGTTTATTGCCTCCGCCAGCTTATTTTGGTATGAATGTGGCAATGAACAAAAAAGGATATGAAAGTTTTGAAAACGTTTTGAATCTGGGAATGCGTGCGCTTTCCCCTTCTGAATTTGAAGTAGCCGCTGAAGAAACCGGAGCTTTATTATTGGACACTCGGAAAAATGGGGAATTTGCCAAAGGATTTATTCCGCAATCCATAAACATTGGTATCGATGGTGATTTTGCTCCTTGGGTAGGCACTTTAATTGCCAATGTGCAACAACCCATCCTGATTGTTTGTGAACCGGGACAAGAGGAAGAAACCGTTACGCGCTTGAGCCGTGTGGGTTTTGACAACTTAATGGGGCATCTGGCTGGTGGTTTTGATACCTGGGCAAAAGCAGGAAAAGAAATGGATACCGTACATAGAATTACTGCAGAACAATTTGCCAAGGAAGTAAAAATTGGCCAAAGCAAAGTAATCGACATTCGGAAAGAAAGTGAATACTCCGCAGAGCATGTTGAGGAGTCCTACAGCAAGCCATTAGCAGCTATTAATGAATGGATCAAAGACATAAATCCTAAAGCCCATTTTTACCTGCATTGTGCCGGTGGATACCGCAGTATGATTGCGGCTTCAATACTGGAAGCGCGGGGTTTTAGAAATTTTACTGAAATTGAAGGCGGTTTTAATGCTATTGCAAAAACGACTGCTCCTAAAACAGATTTCGTTTGCCAAAGCAAAATTTTGAAATAAAAATAATTTCAATAACAATGGCTGTTCCAAAGTAATGGCTGTTTCAAAAAAACAAAATTATGGAGCATCTAAAATGTTGTGTCATTTCTAACAACGAACCGCTGGACCAAGCCTATTGGGAAACACAATACAAAAACAAAACAACCGGTTGGGATTTAGGCCAAGTATCTCCGCCCTTACAAAGGTATATCAATACTATAATTACTAAAAACAGTCGTGTTTTGATTCCCGGTTGTGGCAACAGCTACGAAGCGGAATATCTTCTGGAGCATGGATTTACAAATGTTACCGTTATTGATATTGCTCCAACACCTGTTAGAGCTTTAAAAGAAAAATTTAAAAACAACCCTTCTATTAAGATTGTTTTAGGCGATTTCTTTGCATATCAGGGAAACTATGATTTGATTATTGAGCAAACTTTTTTCTGCGCTTTGCCTCCTACAATGCGCCAGAAATACGTTTGGAAAATGCATCAACTCTTGGCTGAAGAAGGAATTCTGGCGGGATTATTATTCAATAGAACGTTTGAATCCGGACCTCCTTTTGGCGGAAACAAAGAAGAATATGAGCTGATTTTCAAAGGTGCTTTTGACTTTTTGAAAATAGATGTGTCTAAAGATTCAATTGCACCAAGAGCAAATTCAGAGTTGTTTATCGAATTAAAAAAAAACAGTCAGGTTGTTGTGAATTTATATGAGCTGGAAGGCATTACAGATAGCGACTGTATGGAAAAACTTATAGAAAAACTACTGGCAATTAACGGTGTTTTAAATGTAAGCATCAGCAGTAATTTTGCCGATGTACTACTTGTGAGTAAAAAGGAAATTACAACCGAAACATTACAGGAAGTGACTGCTTATGACGAAAAGTACGCTATCAAAAAAATAAAGAACTAAATTCAGATTCTTTTTTTAGAGACAAAAAATGAAAACATTATTTACAAATTGGCATATTATGCGCTGGGTGCGGCTAGTGTTTGCCTTATTTTTATTTGCACAAACCAGTATCCTGTATAGCACTTAAAAAATAATTAACAAAAAAAATAAACATTTGTATATACAACTATAAAAAGTGTTACATTTGTACCAACAAATTACATATATACAAATATGAAAATTGAAGAAATTTTAAAAACAACTATACCAATGGATAATTCAAAAAAAATTATCCTTAATGTGTTGTACACACAAAATGTAATTACAGAAAACTTTAATGAATTATTAAAACCTCACGAAATATCAGGAGAACAATACAATGTACTTCGAATATTAAGAGGGCAAAAAGGAAATCCTGCAAATATGTGGGCTATTCAGGAGCGAATGTTAGCCAAGACCAGCAACACCACCCGATTAGTTGACAAACTACTATTGAAAGAGTTTGTCACTCGAAAAGTGTGTCCTGAAAACAGACGTAAAATAGAAGTTCTGATTACACAAAAAGGATTAGATGTTCTAGCAGTATTAGATCCTAAAGTTATAGCGCACGAACGGTTTTTCTCAAAAAATTTGAGTGCAGAGGAAATCATTCAATTAAATCAATTATTAGAAAAATACAGAAACCAATAAATAGTATATACAATATGAACACCTTTTTAGATCACCAAAATTGGAGATACGCCACCAAAAAATTTGACGCCACCAAGAAAATATCCAATGAAGATTTAAACATTCTAAAAGAAGCAATCCGTTTAAGTTCTTCTTCCTACGGATTGCAACCTTACAAAGTCATAATTGTTGAAAATCCTGAATTAAGAGCTAAAATTAGACCATCGGCCTGGGGACAATCACAAATTGTAGAGGCATCACACTTAATTATCTTTGCTAATGAAATTAACTTTGGCACAACTGGAATCGATAATTATTTTAAAAACACCAGTGAAACCAGACAAATTCCTTTAGAAAGTATGAAGGGATATCAAGAGCTGGTAATCAAAAACATTACGTCTCTTTCCGAAGAAATGCGAAATATCTGGACGGCAAAACAAACGTATTTAGCTTTAGGAAATTTATTGAACGCCGCTGCTGAACTTAAAATTGATGCTACTCCTATGGAAGGTTTTGTTCCCGCCGAGGTTAATGAAATATTAGGTCTGGACAAATTAGGATTAAATGCCACTTTAATAGCAACTATTGGCTACAGACACGTGGAAGATGCAACACAACACAACAAAAAAGTTAGAAAATCAAACGAAGAATTATTTATCACATTATAATTATTAATCAAATTCAAATTTAAACACTCAAACACATGAAAAAATTCAAATCAATCGCATTAGCATTAGTAGTAGTTTTATCTGCGGTATCTGTAACAGCCCAAACTAAAAAAGTTGATGTTGCAAAAAGCACCATCAACTGGACAGGAAAAAAAGTAACGGGACAACATGAAGGAACAATCAACCTGAAAGATGGCGCATTAGTTTTTAAAGGAAAAAAATTAGTTGGCGGTACCTTCAACGTAGACATGACCTCACTTTTGGCAACAGATTTAAAAGCAGGTCAAGGCAAAGAAAAATTAGAAGGCCACTTGAAATCAGAAGATTTTTTTGGAACTGAAAAATTTGCAACAGCAACTCTAGTATTCAAAAAACTAGTAACTAAAGCGCCTAATGTGTATACAGTAACTGGGGATTTAACAATTAAAGGAATTACGAAACCAGTTACTTTTGATTTAACCACAACCGCAAATACAGCTTCAAGTACTGTAATAATTGATAGAACAAAATATGATATCAAATACGGTTCCGGAAGTTTCTTTGACAACCTTGGAGACAAAGCAATCTCAGACGAATTTACTTTAGCTGTTGCTTTGAAATTCTAAATTTCAGTACATTTTGTTTTCAAACCCCAACAAGCAATTGTTGGGGTTTTATTTTTAATAATTCTAGTCTGCATATTTATTTAACAAAAAAACTTTACCTTTCAACTTATTTAACGCCTAATGTTTTTGAAAAATCAAATTTCATTTCTATCTTTGTATCATTAAAAAAAATATGAAAACAATTTTAAACAATACTTGGTGGTGGAACAATTTACGTCAGTCGTCGTGAACTAAGCTCCTATAGTATTATTAAAACTATAAATATAAAAGGCTTGTCATCACGACAGGCCTTTTTTTGTTTCAAATTATAAATTAGAACGCACAGGATACATCCTGTTGCTATCAAATAATAAAAACATAATGAAAACTTTGATATTAAATACCAAATACAAACAAATCCTGGCAGATACGATAACTCCTGTCAGCGTATATCTCAAAATTCGTGATAAATTCCCAAATAGTTTACTACTGGAAAGCAGCGACTATCATGGTAATGACAACAGTTTCTCCTATATTTGTTGTAATCCGATTGCTTCCATAAAAATAGAAAATGAAATCATCTACAAAACATTTCCTGATGGGAGTTTTGAGAAAATTGAAATTGATGCCAACACCAATATCCCGCAAGTAATTCAAGAATTTTCAGGTCAATTCAAATCCGAGAAAAACGATTTTAAATTCATCAATAATGGACTTTTTGGATATATTTCGTACGATGCTGTTCGTTACTTTGAAAAAGTGTCTATTGCCAAAAAAGAAAATAGCAATACCATTCCTGATGTGTATTATGCCGTGTACCAAAACATAATTGCTATTAATCATTTCAAGAATGAGGCCTATATTTTTTGTCATAGTTTAGATGGTAAAAACAACATTTCAGAAATTGAACAATTATTACAATCCCGAAATATTGCTTCTTATAAATTTTCGAAACAAGGAGAAGGATTTTCAAATTTAACCGACGAAGAATTCAAACATAATGTGGCTTTAGCCAAAAAACATTGCTTTAGAGGTGATGTGTTCCAATTGGTTTTGTCCAGACGATTTACACAAGGGTTCAAGGGCGATGAATTCAATGTATATAGAGCATTGAGAAGCATTAATCCTTCGCCTTATTTATTCTTTTTTGATTACGGTGATTTCAAAATATTTGGTTCTTCGCCAGAAGCCCAAATTATTGTTAAAGACCGTAAAGCTGAAATTCATCCTATTGCAGGAACTTTTAAAAGAACGGGAGATGATGAAAAAGATGCCATTCTTGCCAAAGAGCTATCCATTGATAAAAAAGAAAATAGTGAACATGTGATGTTGGTGGATTTAGCCCGAAATGATTTGAGCCGCAACGGTCATAATGTGAATGTAGAGAAATACAGGGAGGTGCAGTTTTTCTCACATGTCATTCACTTAGTTTCAAAAGTAACCGGACATTTACATGAAAAAGCTTCTACAATGCAGGTTGTAGCCGATACTTTTCCAGCTGGAACATTGAGTGGCGCTCCCAAACACAGAGCCATGCAACTGATTGAGGAGTATGAAAAAACAAATCGTAATTTTTATGGTGGTGCTATAGGTTTTATGGATTTTGAAGGTAATTTTAATCATGCGATTATGATTCGGACTTTCCTTAGTAAAAACCATCAATTGCATTCTCAAGCCGGCGCCGGAATTGTAGCCAGTTCAGATGAAGAAAGCGAAATGCAGGAAGTATATAATAAATTGAGGGCCTTAAATGCCGCTTTGGATTTAGCAGAAACAATATAAATCCCCTCCCCAACCCTCCCCGAAGGGAAGGGAAGGAAAGGGAGCCAAATGTAAAAAAATTAGCAACTTATGAAGTTGTAAATAAAAATAACAATTAAAAAACCTATTTACCCCAATAGGTACTCCCCTCCTTCGGAGGGGTTGGGGGAGGAAAATGAAAAAAATACTAGTTATAGATAATTACGATAGTTTCACTTACAATTTAGTGCATTATCTGGAAGATTTAGATTGCGAAGTAACCGTTTATAGAAACGATGAATTTGATATTGATGAAATTGCCGTTTTCGATAAAATTCTTCTTTCGCCGGGACCCGGAATTCCGGATGAAGCGGGGTTACTCAAAGCAGTGATTCAAAAATATGGCCCTACAAAAAGTATTTTTGGGGTATGTTTAGGCCAACAAGCAATAGGTGAAGTCTACGGTGGGTCACTTTCTAATTTAGAAAAAGTCTACCACGGTGTGGCCACTAATGTAAAAACTGTTGTTGATGATGAGCTTTTATTTGAAGGGTTAGGAAAGGAATTTGAAGTAGGGCGGTACCATTCCTGGGTAGTTAATGCCAATTTACCGGATGTTCTAGAGGCAACTTCCTTTGATGAAAACGGGCAGGTAATGTCATTGCGCCACAAAACATACGATGTCCGTGGTGTACAATTTCATCCCGAAAGTGTGTTGACTCCAAATGGGAAAAAGATATTGGAGAATTGGGTTAAAAATTAGTCATAAAGTCAAATATCACAAAGTCGAAAGACTTTAAGACTTTAAGACTTTCAACTTTAAGACATATATAAAAATGAAAAATATATTAAACCGATTAATCAACCACGAAATGCTTTCGAAAGAAGAAGCAAAAAACGTATTAGTTAATATCTCCTACGGAAGTTACAACACCAGTCAGATAGCTGCTTTCCTTACCGTGTATATGATGCGAAGCATCAGCATTGAAGAGTTAGCCGGTTTTCGTGAAGCATTATTAGAACTGTGCATTCGTGTGGATTTATCTGCATATGATACCATCGATTTATGCGGTACAGGTGGTGACGGAAAAGACACTTTTAATATTTCAACCTTGGCTTCTTTTGTGGCAGCGGGTGCAGGAATTAAAGTGGCAAAACATGGGAATTATGGTGTTTCTTCCATTTCAGGTTCTAGTAACGTAATGGAGAAATTAGGCATTAAGTTTAGTAACGATTCTGATTTCTTAGAAAAAAGTATTGATAAAGCGGGAATTTGTATTCTACATGCTCCATTATTTCATCCAGCGATGAAAAATGTGGGACCTATTCGAAAAGAATTAGGGGTGAAAACTTTTTTCAATATGTTAGGACCAATGGTAAATCCATCGTTCCCAAAAAATCAATTGGTTGGTGTTTTCAATTTAGAAATGGCCAGAATGTATGCGTATTTATATCAAAATACTGATGTGAACTTTACCATCCTGCATTCGCTTGACGGCTATGATGAAGTGTCCTTGACGGGACCTACAAAAACGATTACCAGCTCCATGGAAGGCATGATAAATCCGGAAGATTTTGGTGTTCGCCTTTTGCTGCAAAGCGAAATCGAAGGAGGGAAAACTATAGAGCAATCTGCTCAAATGTTTACTGACATCATTTCCGGAAAAGGAACTGAAGCACAAAACAATGTGATTTGTGCCAATGCGGCCATGGCAATTGCGACTGTTACAAAATGTTCTCCTTTAGAAGGATTTCAAATAGCGAAAGAAAGTTTATTATCCGGTAAAGGACTTGTAGCTTTGAAGAAATTGAAAGATTTAAGCAAATAAAAATAGTTTGAAGTTCAAGGTTTAAAGTTGTTTGCATTTCGAACAACTTTAAACCTTGAACAAAGAAAACTTTAAACAAAAAAATAAATGAATATTTTAGATAAAATCATAGTTGACAAAAAAAGAGAAGTCATTCTCAAGAAATCTATCATACCTGTTTCACAATTGGAAGCTTCCGTTTTCTTTGAAAAAAAAACTATTTCTTTGAGTGATAATTTACGAAACAGTACATCCGGAATTATTGCGGAGCACAAACGCCGTTCGCCTTCCAAAGCAGCAATAAATTATAGTTTTACTGTTGAAGAAGTAACCAAAGGATATGAAAATGCAGGTGCTTGCGGGATTTCGGTGTTGACAGATGGAAAATATTTTGGTGGTTCGTTAGACGATTTACTTTTGGCAAGAGCCACAGTAAATATACCATTATTGAGAAAAGAATTCATTGTTGATGACTATCAAATATTGGAAGCCAAAGCATACGGAGCCGATTTAATTCTACTTATCGCAGCAATTTTAACCAGAGAAGAAATCAAATCCTTGTCTGAATTTGCCAAAAGTTTAGGACTAGAAGTTTTACTGGAGGTACACAATCAAGAGGAACTGGAAAAATCGATTATGCCTACCTTAGATATGATTGGTGTAAACAATCGCAATCTAAAAACATTCGAAGTGAGTTTGGATTTCAGCAAGCAATTAGCAGCGCAAATCCCAAATGATTTTGTAAAAATTTCCGAAAGTGGGATTTCATCAGTTGAAGCGATTAAGGAATTAAAACCATTCGGATATAAAGGATTCCTGATTGGAGAAAACTTTATGAAAACTGATAATGCAGGTAAAGCTGCAACCGAATTTATCAGCCAACTATAAAACAACCCTGTTAAGGTTCAAAACTCTAAAAGGATTGAATTTAAAAAAAAACTGGAAATGAAAAAACAAACAGACCATCAAGACACTTCGACTCCATCCCCTTCGAGGTGGGCTGGGGTGGGGATAAAAATTTGCGGCATGAAATATCCCGATAATATAATCGAAATAGGGTCGTTCCTACCCGATTATATGGGATTTATATTCTGGGAGAAATCGGCTCGATATTTTGATGGTGTGATTCCAAATTTACCAAAATCAATTAAAAAAGTAGGCGTTTTTGTCAATGAAAGGACCGAAGTTATTTTGGCGAAAACCAATAAACACGATTTGCAGGCCATTCAATTGCACGGTCACGAATCCGTTGCCTTTTGCCAGGAATTAAAAAATAAAATTGATCGTAAAATTGATATTATAAAAGTATTCTCTGTTGATGATTCTTTTGATTTTGAGGAACTAAAACCGTTTGAAACCGTTTGTGATTATTTTCTTTTTGATACCAAAGGAAAATTACCCGGAGGCAACGGAACCACATTCAATTGGAAAGTATTAGAAAAGTATCCCTCAAGCAAACCGTTTTTCTTGAGTGGTGGAATCGGAATTGATGAAATGGGCGCTATAAATGAAATTTCGAAAACCAATTTACCGCTTTACGCCATTGATGTAAACAGTAAATTTGAGATAGAACCCGGTTTAAAAAACATACAATTGTGTAAAGACGCACTGCAGTACGTCTCTACAGATAATAAAATAAAAAAATAAAACTATGTCATACAACGTTAACGAAAAAGGCTATTACGGAGAATTTGGAGGCGCCTTCATTCCTGAAATGTTATATCCAAATGTGGAAGAATTACGTCAAAATTATTTAAAAATTACAGCTGAGCCTGAATTTCAGGCTGAATTTGATGCCTTGCTTAAAGAGTATGTTGGTCGCCCTACGCCTCTTTATTTTGCAAAACGGTTATCAGAACAATACAACACTAAAATCTACCTAAAAAGAGAAGATTTATGTCATACTGGCGCACATAAAGTGAACAACACCATTGGACAAATTTTATTAGCCAAACGTTTGGGTAAAAAACGTATCATTGCCGAAACCGGTGCCGGGCAACATGGCGTAGCAACAGCAACTGTTTGTGCGTTAATGGGACTGGAATGCATCGTGTATATGGGTGAAATTGACATCAAACGTCAAGCGCCAAATGTAGCTCGTATGAAAATGTTGGGTGCCGAAGTGCGTCCGGCGCTTTCAGGATCAAAAACCTTAAAAGATGCCACAAACGAAGCCATTCGCGACTGGATTAACAATCCTGTAGACACCTATTATATCATTGGATCCGTCGTAGGACCACACCCTTATCCGGATATGGTGGCGCGTTTCCAAAGTGTTATTTCTAAGGAAATTAAAGAACAATTATTGGAAAAAGAAGGTCGTGAAAACCCTGACTATGTGATTGCCTGTGTAGGTGGTGGTAGCAATGCTGCCGGAGCCTATTATCATTTTCTGGATAATGAAGACGTGACTATTATTGCGGTCGAAGCAGCAGGATTAGGAGTCGATTCAGGCGAAAGTGCTGCTACATCGGCATTAGGGAAAGTAGGCGTTATTCACGGTAGTAAAACCCTGTTGATGCAAACTCCTGATGGTCAAATCACCGAGCCATATTCCATCTCGGCAGGATTGGATTATCCAGGCGTAGGTCCTATGCACGCTAATTTATTCGCTACTGGCAGAGCACAATTCATCTCCATAACGGATGATCAAGCCATGCAATGGGGGTTAAAATTATCCCAAATGGAAGGACTGATCCCCGCTATCGAAAGTGCGCATGCCTTTGCCGTTCTCGACCAAATGAAATTCAAAGCAGATGATATTGTTGTCATCAATCTTTCCGGTCGTGGCGATAAGGATTTGAATACTTATATTGATTATTTTAAATTATAGTTGATTTGACCCTCATTTTTTTAGGGTTTATCCCGAAATTATTTCGGGGCGTTCCCTCGCTTCCACTAACGTTACTGCGAGGTCAGGATTTTCGTTGCACTCTTTTTTATCTCGTTAAAAAACGAGACGAAAAAGGATTTTCACTGCAAACGAAGTTCACTGAACTCCAATAAAAAATAAGAGTTTAGTGAAGTAATCCTTAACGCAAACCCAACAACATAAAAATGACGTTCAATTCATATTTTAAAAATAGAAACTATGGAAAAATTATTCGCTTACAGCAGCTTACAAAATGTGGACATACAAAAAGATCTTTTTGGGCGTATTCTTGAGGGAACTCCTCAAACACTAATTGGTTACATCATAAAAGAAATCCAAATTGAAGAAGAATTTGGATTAGTGCACTACCCCATTATTACCGAAACCCAAAAACCGGAAGACACCATCAACGGAATGGTGTATTCCGTTTCTTCACAAGAACTTCGCCAAACGGATTTGTACGAAGGATTGCATTACAAACGTGTTGAAGTGCATTTGCAATCCGACCAAAAAGCTTGGGCGTACAGCGCCGCTATCTAAACATTCCAATTAAAACTCCAAGGTAAAAAAGATCCTAAAATAGAATAAAAAAATACGACAATGAACCGAATAAATCAAAAACTACAAGACACTAAGAAGATCCTTTCCATCTATTTCTCGGCAGGATATCCCAACCTTAACGATACCGTACAAATCATCCAGGATTTAGAAAAAAGCGGGGTGGATATGATTGAAATAGGATTGCCGTTCAGTGATCCATTGGCTGATGGACCAACGATTCAAGCGAGTTCCACACAAGCATTGCACAACGGAATGACGACACAAGTTTTGTTTGACCAATTAAAAGACATTCGTAAAACAGTATCTATTCCTTTAGTGATTATGGGATATTTCAACCCAATGTTACAATACGGAATCGAGAATTTCTGCCAGAAATGTGCGGAGATTGGCATTGACGGGTTAATCATTCCCGATCTTCCCGTTGACGTATATGCAGATGAATATAAATTAACTTTCGAGAAATACGGATTGAAAAATATATTCTTAATTACACCACAAACTTCTGACGAGCGCATCAACTTTATTAACAGTGTATCTGATGCATTTATTTACATGGTAAGTTCCGCGAGCGTTACAGGATCACAATCCGGTTTTGGAAGCGTTCAAGAAGACTATTTCAAACGCATTGCCAAGATGAATCTGAAAAACCCTCAAGTAATAGGTTTTGGCATCAATAACAAGGAAACCTTTAATCAAGCCACTCAGTTTGCCAAAGGAGCAATTATAGGAAGCGCTTTCATTCAGCATTTAACTGAAAATGGTACCGGTAAAATCGAGGAATATATAAACGCAATTCGATAACTAATCTCTTTTATATAAAATCAAACGGCGTTTACAGTTCCTTTAAACGCCGTTTTTTTTAGGATCATTTAGTTAAGTACATGACAAAAAGTAAAACAGATTGTTTTCTAAAAACTTAAATCCTGTTAAAATAAATTTTGACAAGTAATCAAATCCATATTTAAAAACGTTTACTGCTCTTCTTCCATGTTTTTTTATTATTATTTGGATGTTTTCATCTAAATAGTCACCAATTTTATAACACCATACAAAAGCAATGATTGTCAAAGAAAATAGTTTCTCTAATCTTTCTAAATCGGATACATGAGTAGCCTTTTTTGTTTATATTTTAAAAAGGAGAAACCTGTGGAACTACCTCTTTTTAAGGAGCAGACAAAAAAATATTTTTCACTTGATGAAAGGCCCAAAAATTGATTTTTTTGAGCTATAGTGCAACTACATAAACGCGAATTAATTACCTAAAAATCAATTTAATAAAACAAAAATAATCCTTTGTTCTATTAATTATTAGTACCAAAAAGGGCTGTCGATTGACAGCCCTTTATAATTAATTAAATACTTAAATTAGAATTTATAGTTTAATGATAAATTAAACATTGTTCCTAATTGGCTAAAGTGATATCCATCATACGTCATTTGAGAGTAACGTTGGTTGAAAGTAATCAAGTTAGACTGATTTTTTACTTGAGCAGGATCGTTTAAAAGTTCTACACCCTTAGCATTTTCTGCTACAAATTTCCATTCAGGAAGTACATTCAATAAGTTGTTTACATTCAATGCCAAAGTTAATTTTTCGGTAGCAGAAAAAGTAACTCCTAAATCAGTAATAACTTTTGGAATAAACTCCGTTTTTAAATTAGCTTTTAAATAATTTGCAGAGCCAACTGGAGCATTCGGATCATTTGTAGCTAAGCCATCTTGATTAAAGGTACTTTTTCCAAAGTAAGTGTTGTTAATGGAGAAACCAAATTTTCCAATTTCATAATTCACTCCTAAAATCCATTTTGTTTCAGGTCTTGAAGTAAACATTAAAGATTCAAGTATAGGTCCAAAATTGTCTTTTTTTACAGGTGAGATTCTTTCATTTTGAAAAGTAATATTTCCAGATAAATTGAATCCAAGTTTTCCAGATCCCAATAGAAGGTTGTTGTAATTAGCAACTACATCTAAACCTGAAGTTCTAGAGTCAAATGAATTTTCAAACCAAGCTACATTTCCAAAATCAGTATCCTTTCTGTCACCTAAAACGATTCTGTCTTCCACTTTAATGTTATAGTAATCTACTGTGAAATTAAAATTTTTCGTTGGTTTTGCTCCAATTCCGATAGTGATATTTGTTGATTTCTCAGCATCTAGCGGATCAATTTCTAATTTACGTGCTTGTGGTGAAACGTTATTTATAATTCCACTAACTTGAATTCCTTGTCCAGGAAGGAATGAATACTGCGATTTTTGAGTATAGATTTGGTGTAATGTAGGTGCTCTAAATCCAGTAGAAATAGACCCTCTTAATGTAATTTTGTCATCTAAAAATTTATATCTAGAACTTAATTTCCAAACTGTTGCACCACCGAAATCGCTATAATCTTCATAACGAACAGTACCATTAATTAAGAAATCTTTGGTCACATCATAAGCAAGGTCAAAATAAGCTCCTAAATTATAACGATTCCATGATCCTGAATTTTCAGGTCGATTACCTGCAAATGAATCAGCTCCCATGCCGTCCCAAGATGCTTTATCTCCTTCAATTACTTCAAAAGTTTCTGTTCTCATCTCAGATCCAAAACCAATACTAACTTTGTCAGATAATATTTTAGAGACATCTAAGTTTCCTACAATATGATTGAAAGCAGTCCCTCCTGGTTTGAATGATATTGGGCTGTTGTCTCTGTAAACTTGAGCACCATTTCCATCTACAATGTTAGATCTATTCTGTGAGTTGTTTACAGTATATGATTGGGTGTTACCACCTACAGTAATACTCGCGTCGGTATTCCAGTCATTTTTAGTTGATTTGTAACCTAATGTTCCGTTATAGTCATTTAAATCCCCTTCAAAAGTAGGAACATATCCTTGGTAAGAAGCTGCAGTACCGTCACCAAATAAGTCTTTCAAATAAGGTGCAGATGCTAATGTTCTCCAATATGGAGTTCTGTAGTTAGCAAATGAATTTACTTTTTTGTAAACATAAGCGGCATTGTAATACAATTGAGATGTTTCGCTTAATTCACTTCCACCATTTACTAAGAATTTTGCAGCAGCAGTTTCAGGTGAACCATTAATATTCCCTGCATCTGGTTTTTTAGCTAAAAATGCCTGAACGTCTGATAGAGAAGCCCCAAAATCTGCTGCTTCACCAGCGGCATCTACAGTCCCTGGTCTGTTAGATAAATTAACTTTCGAAAAATCAATAGTATAATTTATAAATCCTTTTTCTCCTACCGTTGTTCCATTATTTAAACTTACACCTAGCATTTCGCCGTCACCAGCAGAAGTCATTCCACTTCTTACTGTTACTGATCCGTCACGTGTTCCTTTTTTTAAGATAATATTCATTACCCCAGCAATTGCATCAGAACCGTATTGAGCCGATGCTCCATCACGAAGTATTTCCACTCTTTCGATTGCATCAGTAGGAATAGCAGAGATGTCAGCACCTGTTTCACCACGTCCCGGAGAGGTTTGTACATAAAGTAAAGAACTTAAATTTTTACGTTTCCCGTTGATAAGGATTAACGTTCTACTCGGTCCCATGTTTCTAATCTCATAAGGATCTAATAATGAAGTTGCATCATTTACCGGAGTCTGAACGGTGTTGAACGATGGAATCTTGTATTGTAAAGCTTTGTCAAAAGAAGCTTGCCCTGTTGAGGCTAAATCCTTTGCAGAAATAACATCAATAGGTAATGCTGATGTGGTATTACTTCTTGGCGCAGTTCTGCTTCCAGTAACTACAACTTCATTTAGATTTTGTCCGCCTTCTTCTGATAAGACAACATTCAGCACAGCACTTGTAACTGCTTTTTCTAATTTAGCAAAACCTACATAGCTAAAAACTAAAGTAGCCCCGTCTTTAACTTTTATCTTGTATGCTCCATTCATATCAGTAGAAACCCCATTTTGAGTTCCCTTTTCAACAATGTTTACACCAGGCAAAGCATTGCCGGTGTTCTCTTTTACAACACCCGAGACTTCTTTTTGTGCAAAAAGAAACGAGATGTTTAATAGAAATAATAATAATGCAAATTTTCTCATAATAAGTTTTGTTTGATTTTTGGTTTGGTTTAAATCGATCGCAATATAATTTTTTTTAACAAAATATTAGTAAATTTTTCGTTTTTTTATAAAAAATATTTCAGATACGTTTAATCTGAAATTTTACTTATTTAAACATTTTTAAAATCTTATCTTTGCATACTTTTAGCGGTAGCTACTAAATTTTACGTTTAGCGTGTCATTCAAAAAAAGCATTACAAAATCGTGATGAAATCTGTTTAAAAACAGCAAAAGTGACGATACTATACTCCATTAAAAATAAATATTATCTACATATGAAAGCAGGAATTGTAGGATTACCAAATGTTGGAAAATCAACATTATTCAATTGTTTATCCAATGCAAAAGCGCAAAGTGCCAACTTTCCTTTTTGCACCATCGAACCCAATATAGGTGTTGTAAATGTTCCGGATTCCAGAATGGAAAAACTGGAAGAATTAGTAAAACCAGAACGCGTGCAAATGGCAACTGTCGATATCGTTGATATTGCAGGATTAGTAAAAGGAGCCAGTAAAGGGGAAGGTTTAGGAAATCAATTCCTTGGAAACATTAGAGAATGTAATGCGATCATCCATGTTTTGCGTTGTTTTGATAACGATAACATTGTTCACGTTGACGGAAATGTAAATCCTATCCGCGACAAAGAAACCATAGACATCGAGCTGCAATTGAAGGATTTGGAGAATGTTGAAAAACGCTTAGAAAAAGTAAATCGTGCCGCTAAAACGGGAAATAAAGAAGCACAAACCGAAAAAGCTCTTTTAGACCGAATCAGAGAAACATTGCTTCAGGCAAAATCAGCTAGAATAGTAATTCCTCAAAACAATGATGAAGAGGTTTTGATGGAAGCGTTTCAGTTAATTACAGCAAAACCAGTTTTATACGTATGTAATGTTGATGAAAACTCAGCAGTAAATGGAAACAAATATGTGGATCAGGTTCGGGAATTGGTCAAAGATGAAGATGCGGAAGTAATTATTCTTTCGGTTGGTGCTGAAGCTGATATTACCGAATTAGAAAGCTATGAAGAGCGTCAGGTTTTTCTGGAAGATATGGGTTTGACTGAGCCAGGAGCCTCAGTCTTGATACGTGCAGCTTATAAATTATTGAAGCAACAAACTTACTTTACAGCAGGTGTCAAAGAAGTTCGTGCTTGGACTATAGATGTTGGGGCAACTGCGCCACAAGCTGCAGGAGTAATTCACACTGATTTCGAAAAAGGATTTATCCGCGCCGAAGTGATTGCATACGAAGATTTTGTTCATTACGGTTCCGAAGCTAAATGTAAAGAAGCCGGGAAATTCAAGGTAGAAGGAAAAGAATACATCGTAAAAGATGGAGATGTGATGCATTTTAGATTCAACGTGTAAATAAGTCATAATGTCAAAAGTCATAAAGTCGAAAGTTAGTAATAGCTTTCGACTTTTTTGTACCCAATCCAGCTTTCCACTTCAAACGAAGTTCACTGAACTCCAATTAAAATAAAAGTTTAGTGAAGTACTATTTTCCCATCAATCTCTTTTTTCTAAGACAAAAAAAGGAGCTTCCGCTGGTTGCTCTTTTATGTCAAGAAAAAAATGAGATTGATCAGAAAAATGCTTTCCGTTTCACTCTGGGGTAAAATTAATTTTGCAAATATCAGATTTCATAGTTTCTCATCTTTGTTTTCAAAATGGGTCAATCTGTGGCTAATTATTTTGGAGCTGAACCAATTTTTAGTACTTTTAGTCAAAATAAAGTATCATGAAAATAATCGCTTTTGGCGCAAGCCCCAGCAAAAACTCGATCAACAAAAAATTAGCGACTTACGCAGCGAATCTTTTTGAAAATGCAGTAGTTGAGGTGCTGGATTTAAATGATTTCCAAATGCCGATATTTACCGTCGATATAGAAAAAGAAATTGGTCAGCATGAATTAGCAAAATCATTTCTGGCTAAAATTGCCACTGCTGATATTCTAGTGGTATCCATGGCGGAAAATAACGGAAATTATTCTGCCGCTTTCAAAAATGTTTTTGACTGGTGTACCAGAATAAATGCGAAGGTTTTTCAGGAAAAACGCATGTTATTGATGGCTACTTCTCCCGGAGCCAGAGGCGGAGCAAGCGTTTTGGGAATTGCAAATAACGCTTTCCCCTTTTATGGCGGAAACATAAAAGCGACTTTTTCATTGCCTAGTTTTGAGGCTAATTTTGATGTGATAAATAATAAGATTTCTAATGCTGAATTAGACAATCAGTTGAAAGAGATTATCAAGATTTTTTAAATTCGAATATCAAAAATCAATTTCAATTTGAAATCGTTAATTCTAAATCGGTTGTCAATATCATTCTTAATAACTTTGATGACTTCCTGTTTTAAATTTTATCGAATTACACTACATTAGCACCAAATCCACAAAACCTACAATGTCCGATCAAAATCAATATACCGAAGACAACATTCGGTCACTCGACTGGAAAGAACATATTCGCATGCGTCCCGGAATGTACATCGGAAAATTAGGCGACGGCTCCTCTTCAGATGACGGAATTTATATTCTGCTGAAAGAAGTACTCGATAACTGTATCGATGAATTTGTTATGGGTGCTGGAAAAACAATCGAGGTCACTATCAAAGATAAAACCGTTACGGTCAGGGATTATGGACGTGGAATTCCTTTGGGAAAAGTGATTGATGTAGTTTCCAAAATGAATACCGGCGGAAAATATGATTCACTTGCGTTTAAAAAATCAGTTGGTCTGAACGGAGTAGGGACAAAAGCAGTCAATGCGTTGTCCAATTATTTTAGAGTAGAGTCCGTTAGGGATGAAAAACAAAAAGCAGCAGAATTCTCAGCAGGAAACCTTGTTCTCGAAGAAGATATTATCGAAACCACCAAGCGAAAAGGAACCAAAGTTACTTTTATTCCAGATGAAGCAATTTTCAAAAATTATAAATATCGATATGAATATGTAATCAAAATGCTCAAAAATTATTGTTACTTAAACAATGGTTTGACAATTCTTTTCAACGGTGAAAAATATTTTTCAGAAAATGGTCTGAAAGATTTATTAGAAGAAACTATTCATGCTGAGGATTTAGAATATCCTATCATTCACTTGAAGGGTGAGGACATCGAAATTGCTTTGACGCACAGCAAAACCCAATACAGCGAAGAATACCATTCGTTTGTAAACGGACAAAACACGACTCAAGGCGGAACACATTTAGCAGCCTACCGGGAAGCAATTGTTAAAACCATCAGGGAGTTTTACAACAAGAGTTTTGAAGCTTCTGATGTTCGAAAATCAATCGTTACAGCGATCAGCATCAAAGTAATGGAGCCGGTTTTTGAGTCGCAAACCAAAACTAAATTGGGTTCAACTGACATGGGATCCGAACCGGGAATGCCTTCCGTGCGTACTTTTGTAAACGATTTTGTGAAAACCAAATTGGACAATTACTTGCATAAAAATCCACCAACCGCAGAAGCATTATTACGAAAAATTATTCAAGCCGAAAGAGAGCGCAAAGAATTGTCCGGAATACGAAAATTAGCGACAGATCGTGCCAAAAAAGCAAATCTGCACAATAAAAAATTAAGAGATTGTAGGGCGCATCTCCCAGATACTAAAAACCCTAAAAATCTGGAAAGCACGCTTTTTATTACCGAGGGAGATTCTGCATCCGGATCCATTACTAAATCGCGCAATGTAAATACGCAAGCCGTTTTTAGTTTGCGTGGTAAGCCTTTGAATTCCTATGGAATGAGCAAGAAAATTGTATATGAAAATGAAGAGTTCAATTTGCTGCAAGCGGCACTGGATATTGAAGATGGCTTAGAAAAATTGCGGTATAACAACATCGTAATTGCTACAGATGCGGATGTTGATGGAATGCATATTCGCTTGTTATTGATTACTTTTTTCCTGCAGTTTTTCCCTGAATTGATAAAAGAAGGGCATTTATACATTTTGCAAACGCCACTTTTCAGGGTTAGAAACAAGAAAGAAACCATTTATTGTTACTCTGATGAGGAACGAAGAAATGCTATTGAAAAATTAAAACCAAAACCAGAAATTACCCGATTCAAAGGACTAGGTGAAATTTCACCGGATGAGTTCAAAAATTTCATAGGCGAAAGCATTCGTTTAGAACCCATTATGATGGATAAAAACACTTCGATTGAGCAATTATTGTCATTCTATATGGGCAAGAATACGCCGGACAGACAGGAATTTATCATCAAGAATTTGAAGGTGGAATTAGATGTGATTGAGAAAATTTAAATAATTATAAAATGCCTACAAAAAGAATACTTATTCTTATTGCCCTACTATTTGTGATCAGTTTTTCAGCTACTTTTTTTATTATAAAGAGCAATGATCACAAGGAATGTGAAACAGTTGTAAAAAAAGAGTTGGATAAAAATGGAAATAGTGTCACAAAAGAAGAGCATATTTGTAAAGAAAAATATTCGTTTTAGCATTTTAAGACAAAAAATATAATTAACTACTATTCAATAGAATATATTTAATGAAAGACGAAGAAAATACAATTCCAAATAATTCTCAAAATAAAATTTTATTTTCTCAAGTGGTCACGCTGTTGCAAAATACCCGTCAACAGGTTTTACGTACCGTAAATTCAACAATGGTTTACACCTATTTTGAAATGGGAAGAATGATTGTTGAAGAAGAGCAAAGCGGAAAAGAACGAGCTGAATGCGGAAAGCAACTACTAAAAGGACTTTCTGAACAGTTGACTATTCAGTTTGGAAAAGGGTTTTCGATTCGGAATTTAGAACAAATAAAACAATTTTACATAACTTATTCAAAATCCGATTCATTGACCCGGATTTTAGAAATTCGAAATTCGCAATCACTGACTGCGGAATTCAAATCTCAAAAAGCGCAGACAGTGTCTGTAGATTTAAATAAATTAAATTATCAAAAAATTTCAGGATTCTTAAATGTTTTATACTGATTGATTTAAAAATAGGAGAATTAAAACACCAAGATTTGTGACAAATGCAAATGTATGTCAATTAAGATGACCGAGAAATGCGTTTTGAAGATGAAAATAAAACCATAGGAATTGTACTGTGCCAAAACAAAAGTGATTTGGTTTTAGAATATACTTTACCTGAAAAGAATGAGCAAATTTTTACTAGCAAATACAAAACAATTCTGCTAAGCAGAGAAGATTTAATACAATTAATTTCGGAATCAAGATAATGAAAGACGAAGAAGACGATAACATATTACCAGAAGGTCAGGAAGAAGATAATTCGATTAATGAAAATCAATCTGAAGAAAAAACCTCGAAAGGCCAGCATTTTTACGACAATCAAGAAGACGGCAACGATACCATTACCAAAGTTACGGGAATGTATAAGGACTGGTTTCTGGATTATGCCTCGTATGTAATATTAGAGCGTGCCGTACCGGCTATTGAAGATGGTTTTAAACCGGTGCAACGCCGTATCATGCACTCTTTGAAGGAGCTGGATGATGGTCGTTACAATAAAGTGGCCAATGTTGTTGGGCACACCATGCAATATCATCCTCACGGAGATCAGAGTATCGGTGATGCGATGGTGCAAATAGGGCAAAAAGAATTACTGATTGATTGTCAAGGTAACTGGGGAAATATCCTAACAGGAGATGGTGCTGCGGCTTCGCGTTACATTGAAGCACGTTTGTCTAAATTTGCTTTAGAAGTGTTGTACTCTCCAAAAATTACCGATTGGGGTGTGTCCTATGACGGAAGACGGGCAGAACCCAATAACCTGCCAGTTAAATTCCCATTATTATTAGCTTCCGGAGCCGAGGGAATCGCAGTAGGTCTTTCTACGAAAGTATTGCCTCATAATTTTAATGAATTAATCGATTCATCGATAAAAATATTAAAGGGAAAACCGTTTACTTTATATCCTGATTTCTTGACACAGGGAATTGCAGATGTATCCAATTATAACGATGGATTGCGTGGTGGACGTATCCGTGTGCGAGCCAGAATTAGTCAGCTAGATAAAAATACTTTGGTAATTACCCAGATTCCGTTTTCGACCAATACGACGACTTTGATTGACAGTATTTTGAAAGCCAATGAAAAAGGGAAAATCAAAATCAAGAAAATTGAAGATAACACCGCTGCTGAGGTCGAAATATTAATTCATCTTTTTCCGGGTGTTTCTCCTGATAAAACCATTGATGCATTGTTTGCCTTTACGGCCTGTGAAACTTCGGTGGCACCATTAGGCTGTGTGATTGAAGACAACAAACCGCTGTTTATTGGAGTCTCTGCGATGTTGAAAATTTCGACCAACAGAACTGTCCAATTACTGAAAAGCGAACTCGAAATCCAGTTGAGTGAATTAGAGGAGCAATGGCATTTTCTTTCTTTGGAACGTATATTTATCGAAAATAAAATCTATCGTGATATTGAAGAACAGACCACTAAGGAAGGCGTCATTAAAGCGGTAGATGATGGACTGAAACCCTACATTAAACACCTGAAGCGCGCCGTTACCGAAGACGATATTCTGCGTTTATTGGACATCCGAATCATGCGTATTTCTAAATTTGACAGCAACAAGGCTCAAGATAAAATTCAAGCGCTGGAAGGAGATATTGAACAAGTGAAACACGATTTAGAACATCTGATTGATTTTGCTATAGCCTATTTCACACGATTAAAAGAGAAATATGGTAAAGGGAGAGAACGCCAAACTGAGCTTCGTGTTTTTGATGATATCGAAGCCACGAAGGTAGTCCTTAGAAATACTAAATTGTACGTAAACAGAGAAGAAGGTTTTGTAGGAACGAGTTTAAAAAAAGACGAATATGTTACAGACTGTTCTGATATTGACGATGTAATTGTTTTTCTGCGTGACGGAAAAATGATAATTACCAAGGTAGATGCGAAAACCTTTGTGGGAAAAGATATCATTCATATTGCCATTTTTGACAAAAGTGATAAACGGACCATTTACAATACGATTTACCGTGACGGAAAATCAGGACCTTCTTATATAAAACGGTTCAATGTTTCAGGTGTGACTAGAGACAAAGCGTATGATCTGACGAATGAAAGTACAGGATCACAAGTGGTGTATTTCTCCTGTAATCCAAACGGAGAGGCAGAAGTAATTACCATTATGTTGCGTCAGGTGGGAACTGTCAAAAAACTAAAATTCGACATTGATTTTGCGAGTTTAGCTATAAAAGGAAGAGGTTCGAAAGGAAATTTAGTCACTAAATATCCAATCAAGAAAATTGAATTAAAAGAAAAAGGAATTTCAACATTATTGCCTCGAAAAGTATGGTTTGATGAAACCGTACAAAGACTTAATGTGGATGGAAGAGGAGAACTGTTAGGCGAATTTAGACCTAATGATAAAATTTTGATCCTTTCGCAATCCGGAAAAGTAAAGGTAATTACACCAGAATTATCTACACATTTCGATGAAGATATGATCGTTTTAGAAAAATGGATTCCAAAAAAACCAATTTCAGCCATTTATTATGATGGTGAAAAAGAACGTTACTACATCAAACGCTTTTTGGTGGAAACCGAAAACAAAGAGGAAAGTTTTATTACAGAACATGCTAATTCACATCTTGAAATTGTATCAACAGAGTATCGTCCAGTAGCTGAATTAGTTTTCACAAAAGTGAAAGGCGTTCAAAAAGAAAATATAACTGTAGATATAGAGTCGTTTATTGCACTCAAAGGATTTAAAGCACTAGGGAATCAATTAACCGCTGATAAGTTAAAACAAGTAAACCTGCTGGACTCTTTGCCTTATGAAGCACCGGAGGAAATTATTCCAGAAGAATTGGAAGTAAAAGGGGAGACTAATGCTGACGATTCAGGCATACAGCGCGATGATGACGGTCAGATAATATTAAGTTTAGAATAAAAAAAATGCTCCGATTTGGAGCATTTTTTTTATAAATAATTATTTTTTCTTTCTCATTTTCATGTTTAGGAACTCGACAGCCAATGAAAAAGCAATTGCAAAATACAAATAAGCTTTAGGAACCACTCCTACAGATTGGCCTACCAATACTGCTTCGGATAAGTGCATACTCTCCGTGATCAGCATAAAACCAATCAGAATTAAAAATGCCAAACCTAAAATCTGTATAGATGGATTGTTGTTTACAAACGTTCCAACCGGCACCGCAAACAGCATCATAACCCCAACAGAAATTAAAACAGCCGTAATCATAATATACAATGCACCTTCCAGTCCGTTAGTCATGCCTACAGCAGTCAAAATACTGTCTACGGAGAAAATAAGGTCAATCAACAAAATCTGGACAATAACGTTAGCAAATGATTTTGCCGCCGAAGTTTTTAAATTTTTTTCTTCTTCTCCTTTATGGTCTACTTTTTCGTGAATTTCCTTGGTACTTTTGTAAATAAGAAATATACCACCGGCCAATAATATCATCGCTTGCCCGTTAAAATGAGCAGAGAACCAACCCCAATCCACACTAAACCACGGTTCTTTCATTGCAATAAGAAGTGTAATCCCAAATAACAGCGCAATCCGCATGAACATGGCTAGAAATAAACCAATTTGCGTGGCTTTTTTTCGTTTTTCAACGGGTAATTTTCCTGTAACAATCGAGATAAAGATGATATTATCAATACCCAGTATGATTTCTAGAAACGTCAATGTTAACAGTGCTACCCAAGCATCAGGATTTAAAAATACTTCCATTTTATGTAGTTATAATTGTTTGATTTAAAATATTTAATCCGAAATCTTTGTTACTGTTCCTCTTTGTTTGGCATCAGAACCAACCATTCCAAACTCAAAGGTATACGATTTTTTTGATGTAGTCAAAATTTTCATACCAATAGCTTTTTCTTCAGCCATGTTTTTAGGATGCAGTTTTTGCAGTACATATTCGCAATCACTGATCCAACGAATGGAAGCTGTATCCGTTTTTCCTTCAAAAGTCTCAATTTCAATACTGTCGTTTCGCTCAAAAAAAGCCGTTTTCGTAACACCGTCTACGTCATATTCAAATTTGAATTTTCCGGTTTTAAAATCTTTGCAGTTGCGCTCTGTAGTATAACAAGACAACAGCAATAGCAGTGGGAGAAGAAATATTATTTTTTTCATTTTTATTTTTTTTAGTACCTAATCCAGCTGTGCGTTGCAACTCCCAAGGCTTAATTTTTTTTTCTATTGACAAAAAAGGAACTTCTTTTAGTCGTTCTTTTTAGTCAAGAAAAAATAGCTTTAAGCCTTGCTTGGTTTTCACTTCCATCTGGGGTAGTAGATTATTGGATTTTAATATCATATTTGTCCAGAAGACCAATAATTCCTTGTGTCGAAAATTTTGCTTTTTTCATCGGATTGAATTCAGGATCAATTTTAAAATCAGTTGCTTTTGAAAAATCGGCTCCAGCTAATTGCGTATTATTAAAAACAGCACCATCCAGATTGCTATTGTCAAAAACGGAACTCGTAAGATTGGTCCCAACAAAACCTACTTCTCTTAACGAACAGGAAATGAATTTTGTCTTTGGCATTTTTTTATTGGCAAACGAAGAATAATCCAAAACACATTCCTGAAAACTGACATTAAACAAGAAATCATCACATTCTTCAAATTGAATTCCAAGCAATTTACAGTTTTTGAATTGTATTCCTTTTAAGCTAGTTCCGGATAATTTAGTCATAGCCAGATTACAATCAATAAACTCGCAATCCATGAAACTGCTATAAGAAAAATCACTATTGGATAAATCGCAGTTTCTAAAAACGCAATCCTCAAATTCTCTGTTATTCACTTTTTTATCGACGTAAATAATTTTTTCGAATGTTTTTTGAACGTGAATTAGGTTTTCCATTAGTCATTAAATAAACTTTTCATAATTGTTTTTAGTCCCAAATACATCAAATACATTGCACTGATGCAGGTAATGATACCTATTGCTAAAACTAAATAGTGCCAAACATTGTGTTGATTCATAAAAGCATTAGTAATGACAATTGGACCAATAAACAGCAAAGGCAAAGCACCTGCCAAATATTTAATTCCTTTAGATAAAAGTTCTTTGTTGGTTGCCATTTTTCTTGTTTATAGGTTTACTCTTCAAAGGTAATCGATATGTTGAAAAACAAGTGTTACTTTTTGTAATTATCAACTGCTTTTCGCACACTTCCGTGTTTTTTTAATAATTCGGCAGCTTCTTTATAGGAAACAGAAATTTCTCCCAGTATCATTTTTATGCCACGATCTATGAGTTTGCTGTTGCTCAGTTGCATGTCGACCATTTTGTTGCCTTTTACTTTTCCCAGCTGAATCATAGTGGCTGTTGAGATCATGTTGAGTACCAGTTTCTGTGCCGTACCTGCTTTCATACGGGAACTTCCAGTTACAAATTCGGGCCCAACAACTACTTCTATAGGGAATTTTGCGGTTTGCGAAAGCGGACTTCCTGCATTGCAAGAAATACTTCCTGTAGTAATATTATTTTCGTTGCAAGTTTGCAATCCTCCAATAACATAAGGTGTTGTTCCGGAAGCTGCTATTCCTATAACTACATCATCTTCATTTAGCTCGAAAGCTTTTAAGTCTATCCAAGCCTGAGTTGTGTTGTCTTCGGCATTTTCTACGGCTTTGCGGATTGCGGTATCTCCACCAGCAATAATCCCGATTACTAAATTGAAAGGGACTCCAAAAGTTGGTGGACATTCCGATGCATCAAGAATCCCGATACGACCGGATGTTCCTGCTCCAATGTAGAATAATCGTCCGCCGAGTTTCATTTTGGTAACAATTTCAGTCACTAAAGTTTCTATTTGTGGCAAGGATTTTTCTACGGCAAGAGGAACGGTTTTGTCTTCCTGATTGATATTAGAAAGCAATTCCTGAACCGACATTTTTTCTAAATCGTCGTATTTTGAGGATTGCTCGGTGGTTTTTTTGAATTCCATATTTATTTTTTTTGAAGGGACAACTCGCGAGGTGCCCGTACATTTATTTCTTGCGTGAGGGATAGAAGTGGAAATCTTTTTTTATGTAGCGACAGCGGAATAAAAAAGATTGCAACATATAGCCCGACCCTTGCGGTCACGCCCAAATTGTAAAATTATATAAAATACGCCAGCGCAATTCCTATCACGATCATGGAAACTTTGGCGATGTTAAACTTGTGTCCTTCACTACTTTCAAAAATAATGGTGGAAGAGATATGGAATAATATCCCAATTACAATGGCTGTGATTTCAGTATAATACTCATTTAATATGGGCAAATAATCCGATAGAACAGTTCCCAACGGCGTCATGACTGCAAAAGTGATCATGAAGAAAAAGATAGCCTTTTTATTCAGGTTTGAATTGATGAAAAAAGTAGTCAAAATAATGGCTATAGGCAAATGATGAATGGCAATTCCTACCGCTAAATCATGATGATGGCTTACCGGGAATCCTTCCAGAAAGGCATGAATGCAAAGACTGATAAACAATAACCACGGGATTTGGGTCATGGTTTCATATCCGTGTACGTGTCCGTGCTCAGCACCTTTTGAGAAAAATTCCAATATAATTTGGAACAATATTCCAAGCATAATAAAGAGTCCGATAGTTGGATTTACACTTTCATAAACTTCTGGCAACAAATGCATTACGGTCAAGGAAAGCAGAAACGAACCACTAAAGGCCAATAGTAATTTTAGATTGGTTTTATTTTTTGGTTTTAAAACCAAGGCGATACTATATCCTATAAGTACGGAAAGTAAAGGTAAAAGGTAATTCATATTCTTTGTTGAATCGTTTATTTGTTGATTTTCTTCCGGTTTATTTTTTTGATTAACCTTATAAACGATTAACCAATTAACCCAACAACTATTTGAAAATCATGATTAGTCGTTCACTATCTGTTTTATGGAATTTTTTTAATTTGTAATCGCCAAAAATATCTAACAAATAAATACCGGCTTCTTCCATTAACATCTCAAAATCTTTTAGGTTTAATGCTTTAACTTTTTCGGTAAAGTGAAACTTTTGTCCTTTGTCTTCAAATTTAATTTCTTTATACAGATATCCTTCTTTCAGATAACGGTTCATGTGAAAATCGATTCCTTCGACCGTTTTAGTTTCTTCGGGAACCAGTGTTTCGATAACTTGGGTGACGTTCATAAAGTCAATCACAGCAAATCCATATTCCGATAGGCTTTCTTTGATTGCGATTAGCGTAGTCAGGTTATCTTGGTCATTTTCGAAATAACCAAAACTAGTAAATAAATTAAAAATGGCATCGTATTTTTCATCAAAAGGTTCCCGCATATCATGTACTTTGAAATGAAGGGTTTCATTTGCATTTTTAGTAGCTTCGGCAATGCTGTTTTCTGATAAATCCGCACCCAAAACCGTAAAACCTAATTGATTCAAATAAATAGAGTGTCTGCCTTTGCCACAGGCTAAATCCAATACATTAGCTTTTTCAGGCAAGTTGAGATAATGCGTCAAATTATCCATGAAAATCTGTGCTTCTCTATAGTTTCGGTCTTTGTACAGAATGTGATAATACGGAGTGTCAAACCAGGAAGTATACCAGTTTTCAGTTGATTTCAGTTGGTTTTCAGTTGGCGGATTTTGTGCTGCAGACATTTATTCTTTTTCAATTAATTCGATTGATGCAAATTTAGTGTATTTTTGCCGAATATAACGATAACAATTTCCCCTTTGAGGGGTAAAGGGCGCAAATGGAAAATAATTATAAAATGATTGCCAAAACCTTTTTTGGTTTTGAAGAAATATTAGCAAAAGAATTGCAAATCCTTGGTGCACAAAACGTAGAGCAAGGTGTGAGAATGGTAAGTTTTAAAGGCGATAAAGGGTTCATGTACAAAGCGAATTTATCTTTGCGCACGGCTTTGAAAATCCTAAAGCCAATTTATTTTTTCAAGGCTAATAATGAACAGGCTTTATACAAAGGAATTTCGGGAGTCAATTGGTCTAAATTGATTGGTGCTAATCAGACTTTTGTGATTGATACCACCGTGCATTCAGAATATTTTAATCACACGGAATTTGTTTCTCAAAAATGTAAAGATGCAATTGTAGATCAGTTCAGAGAGAGAACTGGGCAACGACCTAGCATTGATAAAGTACATCCTGATTTGAGAATCAATATTCATATTGATAAAGACCAGGTTTCAGTAGCACTGGATACATCAGGTAATCCGTTGAACCAACGTGGATATAGAACTGCTACCAATATTGCTCCTATAAACGAGGTTTTGGCTGCAGGAATTCTACTGCTTTCTGGTTGGGACGGTCAAACGGATTTTTTAGATCCAATGTGTGGTTCCGGAACATTTCTGGCTGAAGCAGCAATGATTGCCTGTAATATTCCGGCAAATATCAACCGTAAGGAATTTGCTTTCGAAAAATGGAACGATTGGGACAATGATTTGTTTGATAGTATTTCAGACAGTTTATTAAAACGCGTTAGGGAGTTTCATTACACCATAAAAGGCTATGATAAAGCACCAAGTGCCGTTCAAAAAGCCAAAGACAATATCAAGAACACCAATCTGGAGGAGTATATTTCTATTGACGAACAAAACTTTTTTGATACCGAGAAGTCTTCCGAAGGGAAACTTCATATTGTTTTCAATCCGCCGTATGATGAGCGATTGGATATTCACATGGAAGAATTCTATAAAAACATTGGCGATACTTTAAAGAAAAACTATCCTGGTACGAATGCTTGGATGATTACAGCAAACTTGGAAGCTTTGAAATATGTAGGGCTAAAACCTTCCAGAAAAATTAAACTTTTCAATGCCGGCTTAGAAGCCCGTTTGGTAAAATACGAAATGTATGAAGGCAGTAAAAGAACAAAGTTTCAGGTAACAACTGATACTGCTGAATAAACTAGTATTCTGTTTTTACTTTCGACCTTTGAATTAAAAATTTTAAAACTTAAAAAATGACTAAATTACAAATACGAGCATTCTTATATCAATTGGGATGTTTTGCAATCTTATTTATTTCTGCGAGATATGTAGTGGAACATTACACGAATTTAACCGGATTATGGATTCCGTTAACCGCATTTGTCATAGGAACACTTTTATCACCAAAATTCCATGCGATAAAAACCAAAGACGGAGAGAAATTATTCATGAAGTGGATTTTGATGAAAGGAATTAAGGAAATAGGATAGTTTAGAAATCCTAAGACATTCTATTTTTAAAATAGTGACCGCTAATTTGCCAATTTTTTGCACTAAATAAAAATTAGCGAATTAGCGGTTATTTTTTTATCTACTTTTTTGGGACTGCAATAGGTTTCACTTTTTTCTTATAAATAGGGACAAAATACGTCACCGTATAATTGAATCCTACGCCAAAACTGCCATCATAAGTTCTGTTGAATCCAGGAATATATAAGTTGGAGAAATTTTCCGGTTCTTTATTGGTTACTAATCGGTTCAATCGAAGGCTGAATCCCATAAATACGTTGTCAAATACTTTAGCTTTTATTCCAGCCACCACTTCAATCCAGCTGGCGGATAGTCCACTGAACTTTTTGCCGGATACAATTTCCGGGACTTCACCAAAATAAGGGTTTGCATTGTAGATGCGATAGCTGTTTAATTCCTGATTAAATGTGCTGAAACCGTAGCGCATTCCTATAGAAATCACATTTTCCATATCCAGCCAGTTTTCATAAGCATTATAATCAAAACCGGCTTTTATGTAGGAGCCTTTGGTGGTAAAATTGACGCGATCATCAGCTGTAGTTTTGTTTTCATTACCAATTTCGGCCGCTAAAAAATACTTTTTAGTCAACCGATAGTCGGCTACAAATTCAATTCCCTTATAATTTTGGTCATACAAAGCTCGCGTCAGTTTGAATAAATCAACTCCTACACGTATCCCATAGCGATCTGTTTTTATGGGAATCGAATCGTTATTTTTTGGTTCCGTATTGATTCCAACCCGCTGCAATGGAGTTTCGGGAATGATTTCATCTGTTTGGGTAGTTTTCGTGCTCTCTTTCACAGGTGTTTTCTCTTGCGCTTGCATCAAAGTCAACGACAACAGGAGACCAAAACTAAAAAAAGATCTTAATGTGTATTTCATTTTCATTTTCGATGTTACTTCTTTCAACCGATATAAATTGTATCCATTTTTGATTTGCCGTTGTTGCATCAGTATGGGTATATGGATTTGTTGGATCCAATGTGAATATTGTTTTGTAGCCACAGGCTCTGGAGACAAAAAGTTCCTGTGTAGTATACTTAAATTGTATATTATCTTCATCAACCAATGCCGAATTAGGATTTCCAGAGTTCAGCGTAAAACTATAACTGGTACTACTTTTGGCTGTTTTCAATGGAATCGAAATCTTATTTGCACTGGTAGTTTGGAGACCATTAAAAACAATTCCATCCGTCATTCCTTCACCAACTACTTTTAGATTTGTTACATTTTTTAGAACAGAAGGATTTGAAAAATCATAAAACTCTATCACTAATCTTGGTGTAGTTTGGGTATTTGCATCACAAATATCATCTTTCTCACAACTGGAGAAAGCGAAAACGAAAAACAATAACAATAAAAATGTTTTTTTCATATAATACTATTCAGTGTTCAGTGTGCCGTTTTTAGTGTTCCGTTTTTAGTGTTCCGTAATTTAAGTTCTGAATACTAAAAACTGACCACTATTTTCTTCTTTCTAAAAGTACAACATTCTCTACATGATGTGTTTGTGGAAACATATCCACAGGACGTACCCGGGTCACTTTGTATTTCTCATCCATCAACGCCAAATCACGCGCTTGTGTTGCCGAATTACAACTGACATAAACTACTTTATCAGGCGCAATCTTCATGATTTGTTCAATTACGTCTTTATGCATTCCGTCTCTTGGCGGATCAGTAATAATCACATCAGGATGTCCATTTTGTGCTATAAAACTATCGTTGAAAACCACTTTCATATCACCTACAAAGAACTCACAATTAGTAATTTCATTGCGTTCCGCATTTAATTTGGCATCTTTAATAGCTTCAGGAACACTTTCAACTCCAATAACTTTTTTGGCATTCTTAGATACAAACTGTGCAATTGTTCCAGTTCCGGTGTATAAATCGTACACGATTTCGTTTCCGGTAAGTCCGGCAAAATCGCGCGTTATTTTATACAATTCATAGGCTTGATCAGAATTAGTTTGATAAAAAGATTTGGCGTTAATACTGAATTTCAATCCTTCCATTTCTTCCAAGATGTAATCTCTTCCTTTATATAATTTAATATCGGTGTCGTATAAAGTATCGTTGGCTTTATTATTGATAACGTATTGCAACGAAGTGATTTGTGGGAATTTCTTGTGAAGATGATCCAGAAGTAATTCTCTGTTGGTTTTATCGTTTTCGAAAAACTGGATCAAAACCATGATTTCACCAGTAGAAGCGGTTCTCAACATCAGCGTTCTAAGCAAACCTTCATGTGCTCTTGGATTAAAAAAAGTCAGTCCATGCGCATTGGCAAAGTCTCTTACTTCGTTTCTAATGGCATTCGATGGATCTTCTTGCAAATGACATTTGTTGATGTCCAGAATTTTATCCCACATTTTCGGAATATGAAAACCAAGTGCGTTTCTATTTCCTAGATCTTCGGTGCTGCCAATTTCCGCTTCGGTCAACCAACGGCTGTTCGAAAATGAAAATTCCATTTTGTTTCTGTAGAAAAACTGTTTTTCCGAACCAAGAATTGACTCAAATTCAGGAAGTTCTATTTTTCCAATGCGTTGCAAATGATTTTTTACTTCGTTTTGTTTGTAATGCAATTGTTGGCTGTATTTCATATTCTGCCATTTACAACCGCCACAAACACCAAAATGCTCGCAAATAGGTGCAACACGATGCTCCGAATATTCATGAAAATGAACTGCTTTTCCCTCGTAATACGCCTTGCGCTTCTTAAAAGTTTGCACATCAACCACGTCACCCGGAACCACATTCGGGATAAAAACTACTTTACCATCGGGAGCCTTTGCTACCGATACGCCTTTTGCACCAGCATCAAGGACTTTTATTTGATGAAAGACAACTTTGTCTGTATTTTTCTTTGCCATAGCGCAAAAATAAGCGTTTGATTGGTTTTATAAATTCAAATTAGCAACTATTTTTAATAAGAAGTGTTTTTTATTGGCGTAACATTCTGTTTTAGATAATAACTTCAATTTTTTGGCACTTATTACTGTTGATTAAAATAAATTTTCCTTTTCTTTTTCATAATTTAAAATTAAGGCTTTTATTCTTAACTTTTATGCGGGTAAAGTTAGCAAGTACAATATTCAATATTACCCTCAAATTAATACTGTGTATTATAAGCGTCTATTTCCTTACTAACTCCAAAAGTGCCACTAGTTACACTACTAATCATATCAATATCATAATCACCTCAAGCTATTTGCCCACCGTATCTATTTTCGTGAATTTGTTTAGCAGCGTCATCAGTAAAAAGTTTGCGTATTTTTTAAAAGAGATCAATAGATTCGAAGCCTAATGATTGTAAAGCCATTACTTCTTTCTATGGAGTTAGTATCAAAAATCTGCAACATCAATACAAAGATTTCCTAAGTGATTTCAAAACGTGGGATGAACTATCACACGCCAAACAATGGCTTATTTTTCCAAAAAACTTAGGCAAACGTTTATCGATTGATGAAACTTCTCTCTCCAACGCAGAATTCTATACTATCTTAACCAATAAAGCAGCAAAAGGAAAGAACGGAACTATAGTTGCAATGATTGCCGGAACTAAAGCCAATACTGTTATTGCAATTATCAAAAAAATCTCTCTAAAACAACGCAATCAAGTCTCGGAAATTACATTGTACATGGCAGCAAATATGGCATTAATTGCCAAGATGTGCTTTCCAAATGCCACAAGGATAACCGACCGGTTTACTCATATATTTTCATTGAAATTTTGGAATTCGAGATACCGCTTCGCTAAATTCATGTTCAAAAGTTAGCTTAAGAAGCTTTACAAGAAATCAGAATCTAGTATCGTTGGCAAGCAATTGACCTCCAGAATAAAGCTATAGAAAAAGCAAAATCATCAAAGAAAAAATACAACCCTATACTATTAGCAAATGATGATACTGCCAAACAATTATTGGCAAGAAGTCGCTATTTCTTATATAAAAACAAATCAAAATGGTCTGAAAATCAAGCAGAACGTGCCAAGTTGTTGTTTGAATTGTATCCCTATATTGAAAAAGCCTATGACTTAGCTCAAGATTTAAGAACCATCTTTGAGAGAACAACCGATAAAATTATTGGTCTTTCAAGGCTCGCTAGATGGCATGAAAAAGTAAATCAATCAGGGTTTAAACCTTTAAATCTTTCAATACAATCTCAAGATCAATAATGAATCACTACCAAACAATATTAAACTATTTTGATAATAGAAGCACAAATTCATCGGCTAAGTCATTCAATGCTAAAATAAAAGCGTTTAGATCTCAATTCAGAGCGGTTAGAAATATAGAATTTTTCCTTTTTAGACTAACAAATATTTATACTTAATTTTTATCGCTCCACAGGTTTTGGGATTGATCCCCTAGTTCGTCTTGGTATTCTCTTCTATTAAACTTATACTTGTATTAATCTCCTTTAAGACAGATGCATATTTAAATTTAGATAGGTTATAAACTCAAAAAAATGAATTTCAATCGTGTCTTTTTACACCATCAAATACCCGTCAAAGTCAGCACTACCCAATTCTTGAAAACCCAAGTGGTTCACATAGAAATCCCGTGTAATCGCTTTGTTGCGCATGGGTAGCTTTGAGTTTATGACGGTTAGCATGATTTTGGGTTTGATCGTAAGGATCACTCGTTAAAGAGTTTTTAGAACCCCAGTCTTTTCAGACTGGGGTTTTTAAAGAAAGGCGACGAACCGAGCCCGCAGGGCGAACACGTGGTATCTATAAACAAAAGAACCCCAGTCTTTTCAGACTGGGGTTCAAATAAAGAAAGGCGACGACATACTCTCCCACATAACTGCAGTACCATCTGCGCAGGCGGGCTTAACTACTCTGTTCGGGATGGGAAGAGGTGAGCCCCGCCGCAATAACCACCTTAAGAGGTTATAATTGCTTTGGGCAATTATTGTAATGTTGTTTATATCTTATAAACATCAGTTACATAATTTCTTAACATACTGAGATAAAGAAAATAAAAAGTATTAGAAAGTTTCTTCCTGCCGATTGCTCGGCAGGAAAAGCGTA